>JAIKVS010000067.1 GCA_024685535.1 Oscillospiraceae bacterium
ACAAGACAGGTTCAGGCTTCTACTTCAAGAAAAAAGGCCTGAAAGGGACCGACAGATTCGTCTGGGACTATGAAAAATGCGAATACGTCCCGCTTTCCCGCCCTGCACCCGCATCACTCGCCGACGTGCGAGACAAGGCAAGCCGGCTGCGAGATCTGCTGGCCGGCAATTATCCGGAGACTCCCTTCCTGCGCCGAGTAGTGCTTGAGCCGCTGTGGCTTGCAATGATGAACGCAGACAAGATAAGCTATGACTTTCGTGATATAGACGCGGCCATGCGCGGGGGATACAACTGGCTCAAAGGGCCATTCGAGCTTTGCGACACGCTCGGTGCGGGAGATATGCTTGGTCTCATGGAGCAACAGGGCCTTAACCCGCCCGATTGGGCAAAGGAGAAAATTGAAAAGGACGGCTCTTTCTATGCCGGCACAACTCCCCGCGCCGTTTCCTATCTGCAGCTTTCGGACTGCAGGTCAGTGATAATGGAAAACAAGGACGCTGCCCTCTGCGATCTCGGTGACGGTATAGCCCTCTTTTCTCTCCGTACCAAAGCCAATACCTATACGACCCCTGCCGCCCAGCTGATGCTCGAAGCGGCTGAGGAGGTAGAGCGCAGTGCAGCTTTCAGAGCCATGGTAGTATGCAACCCCGGAGCCAACCTCGGCGCAGGTGCAAATCTGTATGAGGTCGCCGGTGCCATAGAATCAGGTCAATTCGAGTTGCTGGAGAAAAGCGTGGAGGAATTCCAGAAGGCTAACCTCCGCCTGAAATACCTAAAAAAGCCTGTCGTTGTAGCGGCAAGAGGCCAGGCCCTCGGCGGAAGCGCCGAGCTCATGCTCCATGCAGGATGTGTGGTAGCACATCAGGAGCTCTATGCCGGTCTTGTTGAGATGGGCGTCGGCCTTGTTCCTTCCGGAGGAGGCTGTGCGGAGCTTCTCTTCCGTGCGACTCAAGGTCTGCAGTACGGTCAGATGGCACGTATCATCTCGGAGATCGATGCGCTGGTGCTCCCAATAGCTCAGGCCAAATACAGCATGAGCGCTGAAGAGGCGTTGAACAATATGTATCTCCGCCCGGGTGATCTGATAATTGCAAAATCAGACGCTCTGCTCAGTCAGGCAAAGGCCACGGCCATCCGTCTATCGGAAGCCGGCTGGAGACCTCCGGTGAAGGGAACCGTAACAGCTGCCGGCGAGAGCGGCTATACACACCTGATGGCCACAGTAAACGTTATGCTCTCCGGCAGGATGATGACCCCTTACGATGCCGTGATCGTTGAAAAGCTGGCTCGCATATTCTCCGGCGGAGATGCGCTTGCAGGCGAGCAGATCACCGAAGAGGATCTGCTGTTCGAAGAGAGGAAGGCCTTTATGGAACTCTGCCGTAACGAGAAGACACTGGAACGCATAAAGGGCATGGTAGCAACGGGCAAGCCCGTGCGCAACTGAGGAGGGCTGAACATGGAACGTAAAAATGCCGTTATCGTAGCTTACGGCCGAAGCGCCATAGCCAAGGCCATAAAAGGCAGTCTCCGTTACACAGGCTGCGTTGACTTCGGATCGCAGGTGCTGAAGGGCATACTTGCAAAAAATCCCGGCTTTGATCCGGCCCTGGCAGAAGATCTTATATGCGGCTGCGCCATCCCTGAGGCCGAGCAGGGTCTTAACATCGGACGCCTTCTGGCGGACAGTTCCGGCTTCCCGCTCACTACAGCGGGCCAGACCGTTAACCGTTTCTGCTCCTCAGGGCTGCAGTCCATAGCCAGCGCTGCCAACGCCATCATGGCGGGTCAGGCTAAATGCATTGTGGCAGGCGGCCTTGAAAACATGAGCAAGGTGCAGATGCACCGTGTTGCCATTATACCTGACAGCGTGAGTTTCGGATCCTATCCGGACAACTTTGATACCATGGGAATAACAGCGGAGAATGTTGCCGAAAAGTGCGGCATCTCCCGCGAGCGGCAGGACGCCTTCGCCTGCGAGAGCCACCGCAGGGCAGCTGCAGCGATTGCCTCCGGAAAGTTCAAGGACGAGATAATCCCGGTACAGGCCAAACGCCCGATAAAAAAGGAAGACGGCACGCCGGGCTGGGAGACATTCACCTTCGATACAGATGAGTGTGTCCGTCCGGATACCAGCCTCGAAGGCCTTGCCAAACTTAAGCCGCTGTTCCGTATGGGCGGCAGCGTTACGGCAGGCAACTCCTCCCAGATGAACGACGCTGCGGCTTTCGTGGTGCTTATGGAGGAGGAATTCGCGCGCAGCCAGGGTCTCACACCGATAGCACGCTTTGTAAGCTTTGCGGTACGCGGAGTGCACCCGGCATATATGGGACTCGGACCGATAGAGGCTATTCCGCGTGCACTTGATATTGCCGGTTTGACGCTGGATAACATCCAGCTCATCGAGCTTAACGAGGCTTTTGCCTCGCAGTCTCTGGCATGCATAGACCAGCTGGGACTCAACACTGATATAGTTAATGTAAACGGCGGCGGCATAGCCTTCGGCCATCCACTCGGATGCACCGGCGCATACCTCACCATCAAGCTGATAGGTGAACTGAAACGCCGCGGGCAGGAGCACGGTCTGGTGTCGATGTGCATCGGCGGCGGCATGGGTGCTGCCGGCATCTTTGAAATGATCGGATAACGCACAGGAGGAACAACACGATGAAAACGAGGATCACAGAACTATTCGGAATAGAGCATCCCATCATCTGCGGTGGCATGCTCTGGGTTACTGACGCAAAGCTCTGCGCCGCTATATCAGAGGCAGGCGGTCTCGGCTGCATTACCGCCGACCAGTATGTAAGCGGAGATGCTCTCCGCGAGGCCATCAGAGAAGTCAAAGCGCTGACTGACAAGCCCTTCGGTGTGAATATCACGCTGATGAAGAGCTTCCGCATTACCGAAGAGACCTTTATGGATTTCTTCAGGGTATGCGCTGAGGAAAAGGTCGCAAACATAGAAGTTTCCGGTCTGTTTGCCACAGACTTCATACCGATGCTGCACAAGGCAGGCGTAAGGATAACCCATAAAATCGGTGCTGTGCGGCACGCGATGAAGATCGAACGTCTGGGCTATGACGCGGTGATCGTGGCAGGAGTCGAGGAAGGAGGTCATCCCCTTTCCGATAATGTTGCAACATCTGTCCTGCTGCCGAAGGTTGCCGAAAGCGTGAACATCCCCATCCTTGCGACGGGCGGCATGGTGGACGGCAAATCCATGGCTGCAGCCATGTGCCTCGGGGCAGACGGCATAATGATGGCGACCCGTTTCCTTGCATCCGAGGAATGCTGGGTGCACGACAATATAAAGAACTGGATCGTGCAACTGAATGAGACCGACACGGATCTCTTCTGCCATACAACGCTTCAGGCGCGCGGCGTTAAAAACAGCGTGCTGCAGAAGGTAAATGAGCTTGAGAAGAACGGCGCCGAACCTTCTGAGATAGTTCGCGCGGTTTCCGGAAAAAAGCTGCTCGCCGCTCTTCGCGAAGGCGATACCGAGGGCGCCGCCTTCCTCTTTGGCCAGAGCATAGGCCGCATCCATGAGATCAAATCATGTAAATCGATCATCGAAGACACCATGGCAGTCTGTGAAGAGACCCTGCGCGCCAAAGCCGCCATGTTCTGAAAGGAGAGCGCCATGGATGAAAACGAACGCACCCCGCTCTATCATGTGGAAAACGGCGTTGCAGCCATAACACTTAACCGTCCCGAGACGCTGAATTCATTCACTCCCGATTTCGTGCATGAGATCGAAGAGGCTGTCATCCGGGCCGACACGGATGACGAGGTGCGCGCCCTGCTGCTTACGGGTGAAGGTCGTGGCTTCACCTCCGGCGGTAATCTGCAGGAGCTTGCCGCTATGAATCTCGACCGGAAGCGCGCAATATATGATGTTGACTCCACGGCCGACATGGTTCGCCTGCTGTACAACGTTAAAAAACCTGTTATCGCCGCGGTAAACGGTCCAGCATTTGGTGCAGGTATAGCCCTGGCGATGGCCTGTGACCTGCTCATCGCCTCCGAAAAGGCGCAGTTCGGCTTTTCCTTTACAGGACTCGGCTTCTGCCCTGACAGCGGAACAACTTGGTTCCTCACGCAGCGAGTGGGATACTATAAAGCCTGTGAGATACTCTTCTCAGCTAAAACGCTCGGTGCAGAGGAGATGCTCTCACTTGGTCTTGTGAATATGGTAGTACCGCATGACGAGCTCATCCCAACAGCACTTAAGACCGCCGAGCGGATAGCCAGGGGCCCCGCCCTTGCTCTCATGCTGCAGAAACGTGTCCTGCGCAACGCAGTTACCACTACTTTTGAGCAGAACCGCGATTACGAGGCTATCAGCCAGATATTCGCCTCACAGACCGATGACTGCCGAGAAGGTCTCACCGCAGCGCTGGAGCGCCGGAGACCGGACTTCAAGGGTAAATAAGAGGACTGAAAACTTGAACTGGAAAGAAGATTACGAGTCGAAATTCAAGAGCGCCGATGAGGCAGTCGCCGTCGTCAAAGATGGGGACCACGTGGCCTATGGCGAGTTCGCCATGGCATCGCCCTACCTTGATGCCGCATTCGCCAAACGTGTTCCAGCACTGCGCGATATCATTCTTCGCTCTACCACATGTCCCTTTCCTCCACAGGCAGTGCTTGCTGATCCGGGCATGGAGCATCTGATGTATAACGACTGGCATTTTTCTCCCGCCAGCCGCAAGCTATGCGACCGCGGGCTCTGCCGATATATCCCGATGAACTACCATCAGGGGCCGGAAACTATACGCCGCGGACTGATCCATGCGATAGATGTGCTTATGATCATGGTCTCTCCTCCTGATCAAGACGGTTTTGTAAGTCTGGGCACTTCATCCTCCATAGTTCCCACATATCTTGAGAAGGCAGGCTATGTGATAGCAGAGGTCAACAGCAGTGTTCCAAGAACGTTCTGCGACGAAAAAAGCAAGGTCCACGTTTCGCAGATCGACTGTTTCGTCCAAGGCCCCAACCTGCCTATTATCGAAGCCCCGACTCCTCCGCCCACCAAGGTTGATGAGAAGATCGCCGAAATGGTGGTCGGTCTGATTGGCGACCGGGCTTGTGTCCAGCTGGGAATCGGAGCGATGCCGAATGCGGTCGGACAGCTGATCGCCCGCGCAGGTCTCAAAGACCTCGGCGTGCATACAGAGATGCTGTGCGACGCTTATGTTGCCATGGCTGAGGCAGGATGCATAACCGGAAAGTATAAAACCACTGATCCGGGCAGGATAGTTTACACTTTTGCCATGGGCACGAAGAAACTCTATGATTTCCTCGACGGGAACCCGGAATGCATGCTTGCGCCGGTAGATTACACAAACGATCCCTATATCATCGCGAAGAACGACAACATGGTATGCCTGAACAACGCCATCGAAGTTGATCTGTACGGCCAGGTAGCTTCTGAGACGTCCGGTCCAAGGCAGATCTCGGGCACCGGCGGCCAGCTGGATTTCATAACTGCCGCAGCTCATTCGAAAAACGGAAAGGGTCTCATCTGCCTGTCCTCCACTTTCACTGATCACAACGGTGCGCTCCACTCGAGGATCGTTCCGTTCCTTGAGCCCGGGCAGATCGTCACTGTACCCCGCAGCTATACTCCTCTCGTTATAACCGAATTCGGCATTGCAGACCTGCGGGCAAAGACCACCTGGGAAAGAGCGGAAGAGCTTATCTCCATTGCGCATCCGGATTTCCGTGAAGAGCTGATACATCAGGCGGAATCTCAGGGGCTGCGCATCCGTCGCATCAGGGAATGAGGAGAAATATATGGTAAGAAAACTGAACACACGCATAACCGAAATGTTAGGGATAGAACGTCCTATCCTCAGCGGCGCGATGCAGTGGCTCGCAAAAGCCGAACTCGTCGCTGCTGTCTCCAACGCCGGCGGTCTGGGAGTAATGTCCTCCGCCACATTTCCTAACGCTGAAGAGCTTCGTGCAGAGATACGCAAATGCAGAGAGCTGACGGACAAGCCTTTTGCCGTGAACCTCACTCTGATGCCCTCTCTGGCTCCTCCGGACTACCCCTCCTACGTAAAAGTCTGCATTGAGGAAGGCATACGCGTAATGGAGACTTCCGGACGCGCGCCCGAACAGTTTATGCCGTATTTCAAAAGCGCCGGTATGACCGTTATCCACAAGTGCACCATAGTGAAGCACGCGCTGAAGGCTCAGGCTATCGGCTGCGACGCCGTTATCATGGACGGGACCGAGGCTGCCGGCCATGTTGGTGAGAACGATATCGGCTCCGTGGTGCTTTGGCCGGCAGCCGTTGATGCGCTTGACATCCCGGTGATCGCCTGCGGAGGTGTAGGCGACGGGCGCGGCCTTGCCGCTGCTTTAATGCTGGGCTGTGAAGGTGCGACGGTAGGCACGCGATTCTTTCTCTCTGAGGAAGCTCCGGCGCTCCGCAGCGGAAAGGAAGCTGTTGCCCTGCATGCAGATGAGATGAGCACCGCGCTGGTGCTGCGCCGCTTTACCAACACAACGAGGGTCCTGAACAACGGACTTGCCGTCCGGGTAGCTGAACTTGAGCGCTCCGGCGCACCGTTTGAGGAGATCGCTCCTCTCGCCTCCGGGAGACGGCTGAAAAAAGCCTTCGAGACCGGAAATCTGGAAGATGGTGTTCTTACTATAGGACAGGTAAACGGCATCCTGCATGACATCCTGCCTGTGAAGGAGATAATGGACAAAATGATGGAGGAATGCTTCGCCTGTATCGACCGCTACCGCGCATAGCTCTACACAAAGTTTAACAATAAAAAAGCAACAGGCGTGTCTTGCTGCACGTCTGTTGCTTTTTTCTGCCATTATAAATGCCGGATCAGAGTCCGTAGAAATCAAGAAACCGTCGGGTCTGCTCCTGTTTCGGATCATTGAGGACAGTACCGCTATCCCCCTGCTCTGCAAGTTCTCCGCGGTTCATCACCAGCACGCGGTCGGATATGCGCCTTGCCTGAGAGATACTGTGAGTGATAAGCAATACAGCACACCCCTGCCCGCCGCACGTTTCCCTGATCAGTTTTTCTGCGGCAAGCGTTGATTCCATGTCCATTGCAGTCGTCGGTTCATCCAGGATCAGAAGGTCATAGCGGCGCATAAGGATACGGCACAGCGCCATACGTGCCGTTTCACCGCCGGAGAGCTTTTTTGCACTCTGCTTTGCCAGATCGTCGATCCCTAACGCCTTCATCAGTTCCTTCGCACGTGCCGGATCATTCCCGTTCTGGAGAATATTTTTCTCTGTACTCATACGGAACGGGAAACTCTTCTGAGGCAGATACCCGACATTGATATCTGCTATCACGGGCTTTCTGTCGTCTGCATATTCTATACCTGCCAGGATCCTGGCAAATGTGGATTTTCCACTGCCATTGGGGCCGATAACCGCCGTTATCATACCCTCAGATAGTTCAAGCTCCGGCAGACTCAGCACAGTGCGTTTTCCGTATGTCTTTGAAAAAGCGGATACTTTCATCGGCTCAGCCTCCCCTGCATCAGACTCAGCACTATATTGACGATCAGAGAAAGAGTCAGAAGGATGAGCCCCAGAGCAATGCCAAGCGTAAAACTGCCCCGGTTAGTATACATCATGATGGCAGTGGTCATCACGTTTGTCTTCCATGCGATGGCTCCGCCGACCATAGCTACGGCTCCGACTTCTGCAATAGCACGGGCAAAACTGAGAAGATAGGCCGAAAAAATCGAGTAAAGGCATTCGTTTACCAAAAGCCGGTATTCCTTGATCCTGCCAAAGCCAAGACCTCTGGCGGTCTCCCGCAGAGCAGGAGCCGTGTCCGCAACAAATGTCTCCATCACGCCTATTATTATCGGCGTTATAAGCACCACCTGCGCAATGATCATTAGCTTTACAGTAAAAAGCAGCTTCAGATGCCGGAAAGGTCCGACTCCCGAAAACAGCATATAAAACAGCAAACCGCAAACCACCGGCGGCATTCCTATAAGAGTACGGTTGAGCACCAGCAGTATCTTCCGTCCTGGAAATCGCTCTGCTCCGAACAGGATCCCGACCGGCACGCCGATGATCAGGGCAAGGATCGAGCTTGTAAGGCAGACCCTCGCCGTGGTCGAAAGAATATTCAAAAGCTCCGGATCGGCCGAGAGTATCAACTCGATCGCTTTTCTGACAGACGAACCCATAAAATACAGTCCTTTTTTGAAAACAGCCGCGGAGACAAACTCCGCGGCTATTATTTTACTTCATGAGTATTCGGGAATCAACCCATAACTCCGTCGTTGGCAACAAAGGTGAGGAAGGTGGCCTTGTCTGTAAGGATATAAGCCTTCATTTCTTCGGCCATTACAAGGCAGGCGCCCATACCGGTGTTGGCTGATACATACCAGTCAGTGTAATCCTTGAAGCTTTCAGCCTCAGCGGTAATGCCCAGTTCCTCCGGCCAGAGGCTTATCTCCTTGGTGTGTGTACCGGATCCGTCACCGCGGGATATGAAGGTGAACTTACCGTCCGCGATGGCTTTGAAGGCCGCCTTGACATCAGCTGCGTCCTTTACTCCGGCAGGATCTGCAGAGGGGCCGCAGAGCACAAAGTAGTTATACATCCAGTTAAGACGCTCGGCATCCATGCCGTCGATCACATATGAAAATCCGTCTTCAATGAAGGCTTCCTCCTGTTTCTTGGAGTGGACCAGGATCAGGTCGGCATTGCCCATCTTTGCATTGGCGATGGATTTGCCCGTGCCAGCGGAATATACCTCCACCTCGTAGCCGTATTTCTCTTCAAAGACCGGCAGCAGGTATCCGAGCAGTCCGGAATCGTTAACAGATGTGGTCGTTGAAAGACGGATCTTTTTGGTCTCCTCAGTCGCGGCGGGAATCTCTGCGGATGATACCGGGCGTCCGTCCTTGAGATAGAACAGATACTCACCGTATTGCTCAAAGCCGTAATTGGCAGCAAGTTCCTGACCTTCCTCGGAGAGCAGCCAGTTAATAAGCGCTGCGGCTCCAACGGTATTGAGTTCAACATCAGCCACAGCATTACCGTCTGCGTCCGCAAAAGGCGCATCGGGATTCACAGCCAGCAGGCTGTAGTTGTTTATCATGGCGTCATCAGCTTCCTTAAGGATGCAGGTATCGACCACAAGTGCATCTGCGGGAGCAGGCTCTTCGACCGGAGCCGGTTCTTCAGCAGGCGCAGGGGTATCAGCTGCAGGTGCCGTCGCAGCTGCGGGAGCTGCAGCCTGACCGCACGCGCAGAGCGCTGCTATCATCATGAGTGCCAGAAGCAGGGATACGATCTTTTTCATTTTCTTTCCTCCATAAAGCAAAAATACCTCTCCCGGACCTGCAGGACACAGCAAAGCTGTGCCGAATCGGTTTCCGGAAAGAGGCTCGTCCACCGCTTTCGCAAAAAGCGTATTTCGACGGTGGAATTCTATCATCGAAACCTTGATTTTTCAATCTTCCATAGCAAGACCTCGTGTCAAATGGTATGAAATGATATGAAAATGGACGAAATTTTTCCTTTTAATGCATTTCTTTTCGGGTTATGATAATTATGATATGAGGTGGTCATAATGCACATCAGCGAAACATGGAGCATATCCGCAGAGCGGGTAAGGTATTTTTTCAGCAGGCAGGGCAGCGACGCATGCCAAATTGAAAATGACATTTTTTCATATGGTCTCTGCAAGATCCTTATAACACCACTTCCGCCGCGTCAGGTCGGCATTCTCTGCTTTCCGCAGACGATGGTCGAATTCATCGGGCCTGAACCGGACATAACATATATCCATCGGCGCTTCGTTTTACAGTTCATCTCCGCCGGCGGATAAACAAAACAGCCTGTGCTTCTGACCAAAGGTCAGTCTGCACAGGCTGTTTTACCGTATAAGGCAATCAGTCGTCAACACCCACCATGACGTTGCTTGCCTTGATCACCGCATAGGCCGTACAGCCTACCTTGAGACCGAGTTCACGGATAGACGACATAGTAATGACGGAACTGATAATGTTTCCGCCTCCGAGATCGATCTTTACGATGCCGTTAACTGCGCCGTCCTGGATCTCCACGACAGTGCCTTTGAGCTGATTTCTTGCGCTGAGTTTCATAATACTCTCTCCTTTCAGATATATAAAACGACGGTATTTTACAGCCGGGATCATCACATTGCAAGTGACGAGATAAAACATACACGAAACAGGATGAAAACGCACGAAATCACATGTAAAACCCGCTTGCTGCCATTTTTCCTATCCGCTCACCATCTGCGGCTGCAGAATCGACGATATCATGCACTTTTCTGCAGTTTCCTGCAAGATACAGCCATTTTTCTCCCTCAACGCCTTTGCAGCACAGTTCCCTCTCAGGTATCAGGCCAAGAGCAGTAACCAGCGTATCACAGGCGATGAACTCCCGCTCTCCACTGTCGATATGCTCAGCTGTGACTCCACAGATACGGTTCTCACCATGGATCTGTTTTATAGTCATGCGGCAGCGCAGAGGAATGGAAAAGGCCTCGATGCAACGATGGAAATTTCTCGCCATGCCGCCGTATTGCGCCTCCTGCTCCAAAACTGCTATAACATGTCTGCCTTCAAGTGTGAACCTGCGCGCCATTATCATGCCAAGATCGCCGCTGCCCAGAATAAGCACTTCATTGCCCGGATCAAGATGCCTAAGGTTTATCAGTTCCTGTGCCTGCCCGGCTGTGAAGATCCCGGCAGGCCGTGTCCCTGCGACCGGCAGAGAACCGATAGTCCTCTCCCTGCAGCCTGAAGCCAGAATGATCTGCTCGAAGCAGATACGCTCCAGCCCGCTTTTTCCTGAACAGACGGCTGTTTTATCCGCTTCTACTGAGAGCACATCGGTATCCGGCAGGAACGTCACCCCACTCCGTTCAAGCTTCCCGGCAAGCATTGCAGCGTATTCCGGCCCGGTAAGCTCTGATCCGGATTCCCGTCGGCCAAAGCCTTCATGAATGCACTGATGCAAGATCCCGCCCGGCCTTGAAGCTCTGTCAGCCAGTATAATGTCCCTGCATCCGGCTTCCCAAGCAGAAAGAGCAGCGCTCATCCCCGCTGCGCCGGCACCGACTATAAGCAGTTTACAGCTTCTCATGCCCTGCCCTCACTATAACTGATCCCGGTCCGTCTTTCATAACGGCACTCTCGGATATACCAAGCTGTTCGGAAAGCATAGCAGCTATTTTCTGTCCGCAGCGTGCTCCCTGGCAACGCCCCATACCGGTGCCGATGCGGCGCTTGACGCCGTCCACCGTGACCGCTCCTCTGCGTATAGCCTCAAGTACCTCCGCTCTGGTTATATCTTCACAAAAACAGATAATCTCACCATAATCACTGTTCTGTCTTACCAGTGATTCTCTTTCCACGAAGGAAAGGCCGCGTACGCTACGGATGCCGTGCCGAACGGGATCGAACTGCGAATTGGCTTCCGCTGCCATCTCTTCTGCCAGCCGTCCGGCTAAATAAAAGCCCAGTTCCCGGGCACATGTGAGTCCCGGGGTCTTTATCCCTATCAGGCTCCAGAAAAGCTTTGCAGGATGCTCTATACAGAAGCTGTTTATGTCTTTTCCATTCCGGGACATGGGATTCGGCCGGACAGCGGCAAAGGAGCGTATGACATCGTTACAGTCAAGTCCCGGGAACAGTCTGACCGCCATAGCCTTTACTTCAGAGATTCCGCTCTCTTCAGTTGCATAGCAGACCGTGTTTATCCGCTCTGTCGTACCGAGGAGAAGGCTTCCCTCCACTGTGGGAACAGCCGTCAGGCCTTTGGTTCCGTCTTCCGGCTCGTATTCAATAATACGAGCCGGCATCTGCGCACAAGCCCGGTCCAGAACTAAATAATCTCCGGCTGTCGGCACAATATGTACAGCTGATGGAAACAGCAGCTCCTGGACAACGTCTGAAGCCAGTCCCGCACAGTTCAGCACAGCTTTCACGGCAAAAGTGCCTCTGTCCGTTTCCAGGACAAACCCTCCTGCATCTGCATGCATGGCAATGACCCTGGTGTTCAGCCGTAACTGAACACCGTTTTGTACTGCATTCTCGCAGGCTGCTATTCCAAGCTGCCAGGGGTTGACGGTTCCTGCCGAAGGAGAATAGAGAGCAGTGCTCAATCCCGGTGCAAGACCCGGTTCCATTGCATACGTCTCTTCGGGAGAAAGCAGCCTAAGGCCCGGCACTCCGTTTACCAGTCCCTGCCGAAGTTTTTTTCTGAGTACCTCATCTGCTTTCTGCCCATAGCTGAGCATGAGTGAACCGCAGCGTGAAAAAGGAACATCAAGTTCTTCACAGAGTCTGTTGAATGATGCATTTGCACGTACGGTCATCTCCGCCTTCAGTGTTCCGGGCTTGTGGTCATAACCCGGATAAACAACAGCCGTATTGGCACGGGTGACGCCTGTGCAGACGTCCTCCCGTGCCTCAAACAATACCGTATCAATTTTATAACGGCTCAGTTCCCGAGCTGCAAAACAGCCCAGGACCCCTGCGCCAATCACCGCTGCATCAAAACGCTGCATTCTCAGAATACGTCGATAATCTCGCCCGGACGGTCGAGTGTGTAACCGCCCATAGAGGTGATCCTGTTCCTGAATCCTTCACTTCTGAGTGTGTGTATAAGCTGCTTTACCATGCCGCTGTTCCATGCGGTCTCAGGAATCAGCAGATCATATTCCTCCGTGCATATCGGAAGAAAGTCCAGATCATACAGCTTTGCCGTCGAATAAATGCCCATCCCGGCATCTGCAGAATCACCGGCGATCTGCACGGCTACAGAATTGTGGGTCATCTCCTCGCGTTCATAGCCGTATATCCTGTCCCTGTCGACATCGTATCTGTCGCACAGGTAATCCATCAGCACACGGGTCCCTGAACCTTTCTGACGGTTAACGTAGCGCACGCCGTCTCCGGCAATGTCGGCAAACTCAGCGATACCCAACGGATTGCCCTTCTGCAGCATCAATCCCTGCTGACGGCCGACACAGCGAATGAGATATACTCCGCCATGCGGGAAATATTTACGGATATAGCTCCTGTTATACTCTCCGGTCTCCGTATCCAGAAGGTGTATACCGGCAGCATGCGCCTCTCCGCGGCGCACGGCCATGATGCCACCCATTGATCCCACGTGGGCAGAGGAAAGGAACAGGCGGCGATCCTCCCTGTGGATAAGGTCGGACAGTTCATCCAGCAGGGGATCGTGGCTTCCGATCACAACAAGGGTGTTTTTCAGCTGCTGCTTTCCCGTAAGCAGTTTAACTCGGACCTCTTCTCCGGCAGTATATCCCTCAGTTCCCTGCGGGACCTCTACTATGCCGTCGGCCTTCATGAAGGAAGATACAACGCCGCTCCCTCTGGGCAGGGGTGAAGCCATAAGGTTATTGCCCACATAACCCATTCTGACGCGTACATACTCCTGATATTTAAGCCCCGACACCACCGGTCTCGTAAGTTTGGCGCGTGTGCGTGTCCCGCTGTCGTTTTCTCTCAGGTACCAGCGGTCTATCAGAGGACGCAGCAGCTCGTCAATAACGATGATGCCTGATACCGGATAACCCGGTACACCGAGGATTGGCACCGCACCCTTGCAGCCGAGGATAGCAGGTTTGCCGGGCTTTATTGCAATGCCGTGATACAGGACCTCTCCCACCTCACGAACGGCAGATACGGAATAATCGTCGCGTCCGGCAGAGGAGCCGGCGTTGAGTATGACCATGTCACATTCCGATGCTGCCTTTTTAAGCATATCCCGTATCTGATCATACTTGTCAGGCACGATGGGATATGTTTTTGCATCAGCCCCCCACGAGGAGAGCATGGCGGAAAAAATGGAAGAGTTGAATTCCAGGATGTCACCCGGCCTCGGATCGGTGCAGGGCGGTACGATCTCATCTCCCGTGGGGATTATGCCTACGACAGGCTTTGCAAGCACTTCCAGTTCCAGTACGCCACCCGCGATCATTGCCCCGATGGCAGCCGGTGTGATATCAGTCAGGCCAGGGAGTATCATTTCCCCGGCGCACACATCCTCGCCTATCTGGCGGATGTGCTGCCAGGGTGCGGCGGGAGCATGGATAGTAACGCTGCCGTCATTGTTTCTCACAAGCTCTTCTACCATGATAACCGCATCGCATCCATTGGGAATGGGGTCGCCCGTGTCTACATCAGTGAACTGCTCTGCTTTCAGCGTGACAGGTGTCGTCTCTGTCGCGCCGAAACTGTCCTTTGCCAAGAGCGCAATGCCGTCCATTGCGCTGCAGGCATAATGGGGTGCGTTTATATGTGCATATACTGCCCCGGCCGTTATACGTCCGAAAGAATCCTGAACGCGTACGCGCTCGCTGCGAGCCCCAAATCCACGCTCTGAAAGCATGCCCAGATAGTCTTTTTTTGCCTGATCCAGTGGAATATTTGTAAGATATGTGAAGGCCATCGTATTGTCTCCTTAGTGCCAGTATACTTCAACTTCAGCGTCTTTCGGCAGGCCTTCCAGGTCCCTTCCGATTACTAGATAACCGTCTGCCCCCGCAAGCTGCGTGATTAGACCTGATTTAGATCGGACCGGGACCGCTTTCAGTTTGCCGTCCCCTTCCTCAAGGCAACATGCATTTACCTGCATGCGTCCATGGTTGGCATTCAGACTTTCTGCCAATTCCGCCCGCACAGGCCAAGAGCGCATCTTTCTTCCCTCAAGCTGCGCAAGCAGCGGAAGAACAAAGAGCTTTGCCACAAATAAAGCAGCCACCGGATGACCGGGCAGTCCTATAAGCGGCTTATTGCCGGTTTTTCCGAGGATCGTCGGCTTACCGGGTTTTATGGCTATGCCATGAAACAGTAATTCTCCCAATTCATCTATTATTCTGCAGGCAGCGTCCTTTACACCTGCGCTGCTTCCTCCGGAGATAATCACTGCATCGCAGTTTTCGGCTGCGGCTGCAGTCTTTTCCTTAAGAAGCTTTTCATCGTCAGTTACTATGCCAAAGTTCACCGGTTCAGCTCCGAAATCTTTCAGCAGCGCTTCAAGCATCGGGCTGTTCACATCCCGTACCTGTCCGGGGCCGGGCGTGCTGTCGGTGCTGACGAGTTCGTCACCTGTGGAGATCACCCCAACGCGCAGATGAGGTCGTACCGGGACCAGGATCCTTCCTATGGCGGCCAAAGCGCCGATGTCCTGAGGTGAAAGAACGCGGCCCGACTTGAGTACCGTCTTTCCGGGGAAGACATCATCCCCCCGGAATATCATATTCATCCCGGGTGCACCCGGCTTGAGAATGCCAATGGTTCCATCGCCGTAATCCTCTGTATACTCTACCATCACAACGCAGTCACAGCCTTCCGGTATCGCCCCCCCGGTAGGCACATATGCGCAGAAATCCCGAGGTACATTGATTTCTGCAGCCTCACCCATTCTGATCTCTCCTGCAAGAGACAGTACAGCCGGAATTGCATCTGAGCATCCGAAGGTATCTTTCGCTCTCAGAGCATATCCGTCCACCGTTGACCGGTCAAAGTCCGGAACGAACTCATCTGCTTTGATATCCTCCGCCAGCACTCTTCCCAGCGCTTCGGACAGCAGAACCGTCTCACTGAGACCACAAGGTATGAATTCCTTTTCTATCAGCCGGAGAACTTCCTCCGGCGTTTTAACTTCCAGCATGTTTCAAACCTCCGCAACGATCTTTCCCAGATCGCGGTAATCATTTCCGGAGAACGGCACAATTTCTTTTTTGAAGCTTTCAGAACGGAGTATCTCCAGAAGTGATTCTCCTTCATCCGTCTCAAGGAATTCTCTGTGCACGGCAAGATCGAAACGTTCCTGCAGAAGCGGTATGAAACCGAGTCCTTCGATCTGGTGTGAAATGCGCTCCGTCCCGATGGCAAGATCCGCTTCTCCAGCAGCAATAGCAGCAGCCATAGTGAGATGCGATTTCATTTCATGCTCATAACCGGAGACCATACGCTTGTCCAGGCCCATTCTGTGCAGCTGTCCATCCAGCAGGACACGCGCGCTTGAACCCGGGCGGCGGTTGAGCACAGAAATATCGCGTCTAGCCAGATCTCTCCACCCATGGATCTCCTTTGGGTTTCCGGCCGCAACATAAAAGCCCTGGGTGCGGTAGGATATATTGATCAGAACTGCGGGTACGCCGGGAAGCAGTTTCTTTACAAACGGCGTGTTGAAGCTTTTTTCCTCTGCATCATACAAATGGCACGCCGCAGCATCCACTCTCCCCTCATAAAGCGCCAGCAGTCCCTCGAAACTGTTCAGATAAACACGCTGGGCAGAAAAATCCTGCTGATGCAAAAAGCCTGCAAGGATGTCGAGTACTGCATCCTGTCCGGATATTATTAGTCTGCCGCTCTCCTCCTGCATGGGATGCAGCAGTCCGCTCTTCAGCTCCACCCGTCTTACCGGCTGCACGCTTTGCTCGTGCCTTGAGCGCGCTATATACGCATCGACGTCATCCTGAGTAAAACGTACCTTCCGGCCTATTTTATAGGAGTTGATCTCTCCGCGCCGGATCAGTTCATATATAGTGGATTTACTCACATGGAGAATGTCCGCGACCTCCTGAGTTGAGAGGCTTTTGTTCTGAGACATATCAGGCTCACTCCCTGCACTTTTATGCATTTGATGTTTCCCTGCTATTATAACTATAATATTTATTGTTAACAAGTCGCCTCGGCGGACTTAGTATGTTTCATTTCGTCATGTTTCATATCGTTTCGCACAAACATTATTCCGTTTTCCACCTCATTACATAGCTTTTTGTATCATTTCACACGGAAAAAAGGTGCTTTTTACTCTTCACTAACGCTGTACGCTATAATATATGCAGTGAAAAAGCGGTTAATCATTTTTCAATTCTAACCATATATAACACAACAGGAGGTATTTTATGAGCGGCGCTTACTATGAGAAAATTGCCCGTATCAATCTGAGTACAGGCGAGATCAAGTCCGAACCGCTGGATCTCGAAACAGCTCACAAGTTTATCGGCGGACGCGGCCTTGGCACCAAGATCCTTTATGATGAGGGTGTTGCCACCGTTGATCCTCTGTCACCCGAAAACAAGCTGGTATACATCACAGGCCCAATGACCGGCTCAAATTCCCCGTCTTCCGGCCGTTACATGGTCGTTACCAAATCCCCGCTCACCGGCATGATCGCCTGCGCAAACTCAGGCGGTATCTGGGGTGCAAAGCTCAAATTTGCCGGCTGGGATGCTCTGATCGTTGAAGGCCAGGCTCCCGATTGGTGCTATATGTACATCGAGGACGACAAGATCGAGATACTGGATGCAAAAGAGTATGTCGGCGTTCTGAGTGAAGAGCTTGATGACTTACTGAAAGCAAAACACGGCGCTGACTGCTCCGTGCTGAATATCGGCCCCGCCGGTGAAAAACAGGTTCTGCTCGCGTGTGTCATGAACGACAAAGACCGCGCCGCCGGCCGTTCCGGCACCGGTGCTGTCATGGGCAGCAAGAAGCTGAAAGCAATCGTAGTTAAGGCCAGCCGCAAACAGCTTGACGTCATTGCAGATGTTGAAGCACTCAAGGAAGCCAACAAGCGCGCACTTGGCATCCTCACTGAGAACGGCGTTACCGGTCAGGGTCTGCGCGCACTCGGCACCGCAGTTCTGGTCAACATTATCAACAACATCGGTGCTCTGCCCACCAAGAACTGGCAGGAGAGCTACTGCCCCACTGCCGACAAGTTCTCCGGCGAAACTCTTGCAGAGAAGTATCTGAAGAAACCCGGTGCATGCTTCCACTGCCCGATAGCCTGCGGCCGTATAATCAACCACGACAACAAAGTCGTCGGCGGTCCTGAGTACGAGCCACTGTGGGCTTATGGCAGCGACTGCGGCAACGACGATCTCTACACCATCGATGAAGCCAACCGTCTCTGCAACGAGTACGGTCTGGACGCCATCGGCGTGCCCTGCACCATTGCCGCCGCCATGGAGCTATACCAGCGCGGCTACATCAAGGAAGAAGACTGCGCAGGCGTACCGCTGGAGTGGGGCAGCAAAGAAGCCCTGATCGAGTGGACCAAGCGTATGGGCGATCCCGTAACTGAACTCGACTGGCTCATGTCCTCCGGTTCCGCCCGCCTATGTGAGCACTATGGCCATCCCGAGTACTCAATGAGTGTCAAAAAACAGGAGATCCCCGCATATGATGCCCGTGCCATTCAGGGTATCGGCATTAACTATGCAACTGCAAACTGCGGCGCAGCGCATGTCCGCGGCTATATGATCTCCCCTGAGGTCCTTGGACTCCCGCAGCAGCTCGACCGCACCGTTACCACTGACAAAGCTGCCTGGGCAAAGACCTTCCAGGATCTCACCGCCGTTATCGACTCGATGGGCAATTGCCTGTTCACCTCCTTTGCGCTCGGCGCACCCGAGTATGCAGAACTCCTCAACGCCGCCACCGGCACCAGCTGGACAGTTGAGCAGCTGCTGGAGATAGGCGACCGCATCTACAACATCGAGCGTATGTTCAACAAGGCTGCCGGTATGAAGCCGGAGGATGACCGTCTCCCCAAGCGTCTGCTCGAAGAACCCATCGTTGACGGGCCGTCCAAGGGCATGATCTCCAAGCTTCCGCTCACACTGCCTGAGTACTATGCAGCCCGCGGCTGGGTCAATGCCTTCCCGACCGACGAGACCCTCAAAAAGCTGGGTCTTGACGAGTGCGTGGGCAAGTAATTAGAATAACCCTCAGGGGGAGGCCTTCCGCCTCCCCCTTTTTTGATTTGAAAGGAATGTGATCTTATGATTGAAGTTCGTCTGTTTGCCACATTCCGCGACGGGCGCGGAAAGATCCTTGAGATGTCACCCGACTCGGTCAGTACAGCGGATGATATTTTGAACGCCCTTTCGATCCCTGCGGAAGACGTAGCGATACTGCTGATAAACGGCTTTCATTCCAAGCCGTCAGATCCTGTAGGTGACGGTGACGTCATTGCACTGTTCCCGCCGGTCGGAGGTGGCTGAGATGTCTCTGACCGAATCTCAGAGGACCCGGTATTCACGCCAGCTCGTAATGCCCGAGATAGGTCCTGAAGGCCAGGAAAAGCTGCTTTCATCCAAAGTGCTCATCATTGGCGCCGGCGGACTCGGTTCGCCTGCTGCACTCTATCTTGCAGCTGCAGGCGTAGGTACCATCGGTCTTGCCGACAAGGATGAGGTCGACCTGTCCAATCTGCAGCGACAGATACTGCACAGCACGGAAACGCTCGGCATTCCCAAGGTAGAATCAGCAGCTGCACGCCTGCGCTCGCTGAATCCCGATGTTAACGTCATTGAGCACCGCTTATTTATAAGTGAGAACAATATCGACTCTCTGATTGCACCATATGATTTCGTAGTTGAGTGCACTGACAGCTTCGATGCAAAATACCTCATAAATGATGCCTGTGTACGTGCCTCCAAGCCTTTCTGCCACGGCGCAGTTATACGTTTCTACGGTCAGGTGATGACGATCCTGCCGGGTAAAGGGCCGTGCTACCGCTGTGCATTCCGTAAACCTCCTGAACCTGAAAAGGCTCTGGATGCAAAAAAACTTGGCGTACTTGGCGCAATACCGGGAGTTATAGGCTGTCTGCAGGCTCTGGAAACGATCAGATTCCTGACAGGGTCCGGTGAACTGCTGACCGGCAGATTACTCACCTTTGACGGACTTGACATGTATTTCCAGACGATCCCGTTGAAAAAAGATCCGAACTGTGCCGTCTGCGGCGGAAGATAAAGAATGGAGAAACAGATCCGCAAACTTTATATTGAGGCCTCTTCGCGCTGTAATCTTGCATGCAAGATGTGCTTCCGGCACAGCTGGATCGGCGAGGGCTACGGAGATATTGACCCGGAGTTATTCGCCCGTGTAATGGACGATCCCGCCCTGACCGGTACCGAAACCGTCTTTTTCGGAGGTATGGGCGAACCGCTTGTCAATCCCGCGCTTGCCGAAATGGCAGCCCTTGCATCAGTGCACGGAAAAAGGACTGAGCTAATTACGAACGGGACACTTCTTACACGGGATAAGGCCTGTGAACTGTTAGAAGCCGGAGTAAAACGGATATGGGTCTCAATAGACGAGCTTTATGATAACTACGGTAAGATACAGATCGGGAGTGATTTCGATCTGGTTCTAAACAATCTGAAAGCCTTCAATGAGCTTCGCAGAGGCACAAATGTCCGGCTCGGTATGACCGCCGTAGTCATGCGCGACAATATTGCAAGCCTCCGCCGCATCCGCTGCTTTGCAGAATCATTTGAGGCCGACGATCTGAATCTGAGCCACATGATCCCGAACCGCCCGGAGGATACAGCGCAGGTGCTCTGGCCTATGTGCGATGTGGCAGCGATCAAGGCCGCCAATGACCGCAACGGGCCTATCTGGTATATAGAAAAAATAGATGACGGCCGTCTTATTCCCATGTTCAAATTTTCCGAGCATTACCGCAGAGAGCTCTTTCCCGATGAGGAAAGCCTGCTGGAGGCGGAGTACTTCTCCTGGAAAGGCACACCGGCGACACGCCGCATGAACTACTGCCGCTTCATTGAAGAAGGACACTGCTTCATACGCTGGGACGGAGACGTTTCGCCCTGTATGGGACTGCTGCATACTGCAGACACATACTTAAATGATCACAAGCGCAGGATCTGGCATGAATCCTTCGGCAATGTTTATGAGCAGAGTCTGGGTAAGATCTGGGAAAGTGAGTCTTACAAGGGCTTCCGTGAACGCGTGCATGCGTTCAATTATTCTCCATGCCTCTTCTGCGGCGGCTGCGAGCTTTTGGAGGAAAACAAATCTGACTGTATCGGCTCTGCGGCGCCGACATGCGGCGGCTGCCTCTGGGGCCAGGGCTTTGCCGTTTGCCCGTAAAGCAATACTCAGCCTAAGCATTTACAGCCAATACAGCGAATCGAATAATTAATGAATCGGGGTTTTGCGCAGTCGTCAGACTTCACTAAGATTCTGAGTTCATCACTAAGTCCTATAATTTTGCAAACAAAAAAGAGACACCTAAAAAGGTGCCTCTTTTTTGTTTTATATGTTGCGAGATTCTTATAAGTATGATCAGGCGAAGGGATTCTCTGTCGGGTACGGAAGGCTCTTGGGCTGGTTATAACCGATATCGCCCACACCGAGGAATTTGAATACTTCGAAGAGCGCCTTGCCGTGATGTCCGAAGGCAACCGCTCCATGGTGCGGATAGCGTTTCTGGATAAGCACATGGCGGTAGAAGCGGCCCATCTCATGGATGGCGAATACGCCGATGCCGCCAAAGCTGGTTGTGGCCACGGGGAGCACCTCGCCCTCGGCAATGTATGCGCGAAGAACGCCTTCGCTGTCGCACTGGAGGCGGAAGAATGTGATCTCACCGGGAGCTATGTCGCCCTCGAGAGTGCCGCGGGTGAAGTCAGGCTCGGAACCGGCCGGCTCAAGCAGACGGTGCTGGATGAGCTGGTATTTAACAGCTCTGTCGGCACACATCTTGCAGCTTGGAGTATTGCCGCAGTGGAAGCCCATGAAGGTATCGGTAAGGCTGTAGTCGAATTTGCCCTTTATCTGCTCTTCCCACATCTTTGCTGGGACGGAGTTGTTTATATCAAGGATGGTGACGGCGTCCTGAGAGATGCAGCTGCCGATATACTCGGACAGTGCGCCGTAGATATCGACCTCGCAGCTTACGGGGATGCCGCGGGCAGCCAGGCGGGAGTTGACATAGCAGGGCTCAAAGCCAAACTGCTCCGGAAACGCAGGCCAGCATTTGTCCGCGAAAGCGACATACTTGCGGGAGCCTTTATGCGCCTCGGCCCAGTCAAGGAGCGTGAGCTCGAACTGCGCCATGCGTGCCAGAAGATCCGGGAAATACTTTCCTTCACCCATTTCCGCCGCCATATCAGCACATACTTCGGGGATACGCTCATCATTTGCATGGGCTTTGTAACTCACAAGCAGATCCAGCTCGGAGTTTTCCTCTATCTCAACGCCTATCTCATAGAGGCCCTTGATGGGCGCGTTGCAGGCGAAGAAGTCCTGAGGACGGGGGCCGAAGGTGATGATCTTAAGATTCTTCACACCGATTATGGCACGGGCTATGGGGATGAAGTCCTTTATCATCTTTCCGAGATCCTCTGCTGTGCCTACGGGATACTCCGGGATATAGCCCTTGAGATGGCGCATGCCGAGGTTATAGGAGCAGTTGAGCATACCGCAGTATGCGTCTCCGCGGCCGTTTATGAGGTCGCCGTCGCCCTCGGCAGCTGCAACGAACATGCAGGGGCCGTCAAAATTCTTTGCAATAAGAGTCTCGGGGGTCTCCGGTCCGAAGTTTCCGAGGAAAACAACAAGCGCGTTGCAGCCGGCGGCATTAACATCAGCCACGGCAGCAAGCATATCCTTCTCGTTCTCAACGGTAACGGGGCACTCATACAGGCCGCCGCGGCAAACCGCTGCTATGGCGGCGCGGCGCTGTTCGGAGAGCGCTATGGGGAAACAGTCGCGGGATACGGCAACTATGCCGAGCTTTACTTCTGGAATGTTCTGCATGGAATGATCCTCCTATTTATGCAATATCTATGTTATTTCCTATAAGTGCGATAACGGCGCCCTTGCCTGCCTCTGCAGATTCGGCATGGGCAAGGAGCCACTTGTTGCGCGCCCAGAGCAGGCGGTCTTCCGCATTGCCCGGAACGATATCCGGCTTTGCAGTATTAGTGCCGAGAGGCAGCGCCACCGCAACGCGGAATCCCTTTGCAGCATCGGTGTGGCAGGGTGCGTAATGCAGTGCCGTGGCATATACCTCGACGACCGTTCCTGCAGGAACACGGAAGGCTTTTACCTTAACCGTGTCAAGAACGCCGCCTTCGATCTCATCCTCTTTCGCAAGAAGCAGGACAAAATCGTCGGTCCCGATATTGATCTCACTGTCTCTGTGGTATTCGAGGCAATTGAGCTTCGTGTTGTGTCCCCAGCACATACCGAGCTGGATGGGCATTCCGCCGTAAGCGCGGTCCCTCAGCTGTGAAAAGATGCCGCATGCTTCAAGCTTCTCTATGCCCGGCTCGTACGCCGTGCCCTCCTCAGGCAGCGGTATAGAGTTCATGGCTGAGATGAGCTCCGCGGTGTCGTATCCTCCGAGGACCTTGCCGTAGCAACGGAATTCGGGATCATTTACAGAAAGAATCTTCAAATCATTTCATCTCCTTGAACGGGTTGATAATCAGGGTAAGTATATTTTATGCCAGATCACTTTGAAACTCAAGCATGATATATCATGTCGATCCATTCGGCGGGGTTTTTGCTTCCGCTTTTTTATTCATCCGCGCAGATACGTTTCTTTTCTTTGCTCCTGCACTGTTCTTTCGCATGAGCACAACGCTCTGCAGCAGTATGAAGAAACTCAGCATTGCTCCGTTCGCCATATCCTGCCACCAGGAGGCGTTGAGCGGGCTCAGCGCTATTATCTTCTGGATCGTAGCCAGGATCATCGTGCCGAAGAAAGTTCCTATAACGCCGCCGACGCCGCCGGTGAGCAGCGTTCCGCCTATGATGGAGGATGCAATGGCGTCCATCTCGCTTCGCATGGCCACGCTTGCATTGCCGGCCGGCTTATGCATAAGGAACACAAATCCTGCAAGGCCGCTCAGCAATCCGCTTATAACATAGCACCAGAATATCGTG
>JAIKVS010000078.1 GCA_024685535.1 Oscillospiraceae bacterium
TGCTATTTTCGCATAAACAAAAGTATTAAACCATTGGTTTTCAATATTCCAGCACAGCTGACCGGCTATGCCGAGACCCCAGACAAGCACCCAGAAGAGGGCCGGGGACATTTTCTTTTTGTCTTTCATGGCTTACCTCCATATGTTTTTAGTATATTATATCACTATTTTATAATTATCAATTGCTTATTGCCCAAAGAAATAAACTAAAGTATAATGGATACCAAATCAAAAGGAACGGAGGTTTCCGATATGAGTGATTTTGACGGAGAATATCATTTCTCCGGTGAAACTGTTCAGGATGACGGAAGAAAGCCCAAAAGGACAAGAAAAGCGCCTGATATTGCCGGCAAAGCGGGAAAAATCGGAAAGATCATACTTGCTGTTGTCGCGGTACTGCTTATTTTAAGTATCTTTTTCGGTTCTTTCTATAATGTCAGTGAACAGGAAAATGCTGTTGTTACAATGTTTGGTAAAGTTATAAGGACCGATACTGCCGGACTGCATTTTAAGATTCCTTATCTGCAGCAGGTCAGAATGGTCGATATCACAACTCACGGTACCGGGATCGGTTATTCGGTAAGTTCCAGCGGACAGAATATTACGGATCAGACAAACGGGATAATGATCACATCCGACTTTAATCTGATCAATATCGATTTCTACCTTGAATACAGAGTGAACGATCCTGTAGCTTATCTGTTCAACTCCCAGGAGCCGGAAGAGATACTTAAGAATATAGCTCTTGCGGCTATAAGAAGCACTGTTGTGGATTTCTCTGTAGATGAAGCTATGACAACGGGTAAAAGTGCCATTCAGAGCGAAGTTAAATCCAAGATAGCCGAAGATCTCAGTGAACAGCAGATCGGTCTGTCTATTGTGAATATCACCATCCAGGATGCGGAACCGCCTACTCAGGAGATCATTAACGCGTTCAAGAATGTTGAGACTGTCAAGCAGGGAGCAGAAACTACGATCAACCAGGCCAAGAAATATGAAAGCGAGCAGATACCTGAGGCGGAAGCGGAAGCAGACAGGATCATCCAGCAGGCTGAGGCACAAAAAGCCGCCAGAATCGCGGAAGCTGAAGGTCAGGTTTCAAGGTTCAACGCCATGTTTGATCAATATGTGCTGAACCCGCTGATTACCAAACAGAGAATGTTCTACGAAGCGCTTGAAGACGTCCTTCCGGGAGTTAAAGTAATTATTACAGACGGGTCAACTCAGACAGTATACCCCGTAGAAAGCTTTGCGGACGTCCAGGTTAACGGAGGTGCTTCAAATGAAGGCTAAAAAAGCGTTTACAACCGTTATTGCCATTGTTTTGCTGGCAGCACTGATAATTGCCGGCAACTGCCTTTATGTCGTTCATCCGAAAGAATATGTCGCAGTCCGGCAGTTTGGAAAGATCGTCAGCATAAAGGAAAAAGAAGGTCTGTATATCAAGACTCCTTTTGTTCAGACATTGCAGAAAGTCTCAGCTGCAACTATTCTTTATGACGTACCGGCTTCAGATGTAATAACCAGAGATAAGAAATCCATGATATCGGATAACTACATTCTCTGGCATGTGACTGATCCGACTCTCTATATTCAGACATTGAGCGCTGTTGAAGCCAGAGCTGAAGAGAGAATAGAGGCTGCAGTATACAATTCACTGAAAAAGATAATATCCGGCATGTCGCAGGAAGAGATAATAGCTGCCAGGGGCGACAGGCTGAACAGCATGATAACAGATGACGCAAACACTGACGTGAGCATTTACGGCATTGAACTTCTGCAGTGCCAGATCAAAGCACTTGATCTTCCTGATGACAACAAGGAAGCGGTCTACAGCAGAATGATCTCTGAAAGAGAGAACATTGCTGCCGGATACAAAGCTGAAGGAAGTGCCGAGGCCAAAAGAATCAGAAACGATACCGACAAGCAGGTCACCATTATGCTTGCAAATGCTGAAAAAGATGCGGCGACTCTGATCGGTGAAGGCGAGGCCGAGTACATGCGTATTCTTCAGGAGGCGTACAACACCCCCGAGAAAGCTGAGTTTTACAACTTTATCAGATCCCTTGACGCGTTAAAAATCTCTATGTCCGGTGAAGACAAGACAGTTATGCTCGATAAAAACAGTGAGCTAGCACAGCTTTTATACGGAATAGAATAAAGCTGTAAACAGAACAAAACAGATAATACGGGAATTGCTTATTGCAATCCCGTATTTTTTATATTATCGGATCATCCCTTTCCTTTTTCCCTGGAACGTTTGTCGTTGATTATCTTCATCTCGACAGCGGTTATCTCTTTTACGTTATGTTCTTTTGCCCATTTTACGCAGCCTTTAAGAACTGTCGGCAGGAATACTCGGGGGACATTCAGTATCATTTCAAGCGCGTCATCTGTAAAATGAACATCAGGGTCTGTACGGTCTGCAGCGTATCTGACAGAAGATAGTGTGGCATTCCTGATGGGCAGCAATTCAGGAATAACGCGCTTTGTAGGAGCAAACCAGAAATTCTTCGAATCGCGATATCCGTGGCAAATAAGTACATTCGGCCAATGTTCGGCTTTTACCCCGTCAATTATATTGTCATAGAACTCAGGCTTCATAAGCACTTTGTCGATCTTGAGAATAAAGTGGCAACCGTATTTTGATGTGATGCCGTTGAAATTTTTATAAGGCTCCGGATAACATCCGTCTTCAAGAACTCTCCCGATATCCTCTTCAGCGTTTTCAAGATCTGTCATCCATGTGCATTCCATTACCTGATAGGCCTCGGAAACTACAAGAGGTCTCTTCTCGGACGGATCAGCTGCAGCGCAGAGGCCCTCCTCAAGATGAAAGCCGAAGTTCTTCATCTTCTCAGCAGGTGTATCTCCCGGCCAGCCCTGTGCAACGATCTTTTTATGGTAATGGCCGTGATTCAGGCCTGGACCTTCCGGCATGAAGTTAAGCGCAATGTGCTTTCTTCCTGCAAGCAGATGCTGGGCAGTATTGGATGAATTTCTGGCCTCCAGAACCATCGCGTAATAGTCTTTTCCGGCGATGTAATAAGGGAAGACAAGAGAATAGGAACCGACTGATGTTGACCCGTCTTCAGCGAGGGAAGAGATCATTACAGTGGGCATCGGGAAATATGACGAAGTCTGATAAAAGTTATCGACTATTCTCAAATCTTTAAAACTGGACATGTTTGTTTCCTTCCTTGTTCAATAATAGTTGCAGTTTAATTATAACACTTTCTGTGTTATTTTCAATTCATTATATCACTGATGTATTATAAGCGAATTTTTCAATTGAAATTCTAAAATATTATGCTATAATAAAAATACTTTGCGGATATAGTTCATCGGTAGAACTTCGGCTTCCCAAGCCGGTAAGGTGGGTTCGATTCCCATTATCCGCTCCAAATAAAAAGCACCCTGTATGGGTGCTTTTCTTATTTTATCAGATACGTATTTACAGTTTTTCCAAAAGATAATCTGTAAACTCCGTGCAGGAGGCTCCGTCTCTGTGACCGGTGATCACGACTTTCTTTTCTGTCTCACCGCAAATAAAGAGCGCTTCTTTAAGACGATCAGCCTTATCCGTATACCCGATATGCCTTAAAAGCATCTCAGCTGCTTTGAGAATGCTTGAGGGATTAGAGTATTCCCCTTCACCGGCTTCGATCTTACGCGGAGCAGAGCCGTGGATAGCCTCAAACATGGCATACCGGTCGCCAATATTTGCAGAGCCCGCTGTTCCGACACCGCCCTGGATCTGGGCTGCCTCGTCTGTAACAATGTCACCGTACAGGTTCGGCAGCAGAAAGACCTGAAATTTGGATCTTACGGCCGTGTTTACCAGGTTAGCTGCTGTTATATCCACATAATAATCCTCGACATGTATCTCAGGATAATCTTCGGCGACCTCATGAGCTATTCTGGAGAACATACCGTCCGTTTTTTTGAGGATGTTTGCTTTTGTAACTATACAAAGTTCCGTCTTTCCGTTTGACCTTGCATAGTCAAATGCAGTCTTTGATATTCGTCTTGTACCTGCATCTGTTGTGACTTTAAAATCAACGCTGAGCTTTTCCGGTATTTCTATCCCTCTGCTCCCAAGAGCGTACTCCCCCTCAGTGTTCTCACGGAAAAAGATCCAGTCTATATTTTCAGCGGGAACAGAGACCGGCCTTACATTAGCGTAAAGATCCAGCTCACGCCTTAAGGTAACGTTTGCACTTTCCATAGTCCCGCCTTTGGGTGTGGTTGTCGGGCCTTTTAGAAGAACATCGCATTTCTTGATTTCATCAAGCACATCATCAGGAACAGATCTGCCGAGCTTCAGGCGGTTTTCAAGTGTTAAGCCTTCTATGTCCTTTAAAATGATCTTTCCCTGTTCTGTTTCTTCTTTCAGAAGTATTGAGAGAACTCTTTTTGCTTCTCTCACAATAATCGGACCTATCCCGTCTCCTCTGATGATTCCGATCGTTATCTTCTCTGCTTCAGAATAATCTTTTTTTGCTGCAGCCTTTTCCATAATATCCTGTCTTGCAAGCTGCTCTCGCAACAATATCTCGAAGTTTTCAACAGAAGCCTTGATCTCTTCTTCTCTCATTTGCTCTCCTCCCTGGTGAGGTTTAGCAGACCTCCGGCATATAAGATAGAGCGCTGGCGTTCAGACATCTCACAAAGCAAAGTGATTTCTTTACCGTTAAGCTCCATTATCATTCTTCCGCTCTCCAGACCGTTTTTAATATCTTTAATTACCGGATTGTCCCCTTCATTTATC
>JAIKVS010000097.1 GCA_024685535.1 Oscillospiraceae bacterium
AGGAGAATAACTACGCCTATTATTGCGTAAAGCCATCTTTTCTTTTCCATATCAGGCCTCCGATGATTATTTATGATCCCATTATACCGACAAGGCAGTTCTCTTTCAACAAAAACACTTAAAAAAATAAGTATTGGAAGAGCAGGTCGATTATGATAATCTGATATACATAAGATCGACACTGTTGTGGAGGAAAAACATGAAATACTGCAATATAATGCTGCCGGACGGGATACATCTTGCCGCGGAAAAAGACGGAAAGCTTTTTGACCTCTCGCCGCTGACGATGGAGGAACTGATCTGCGGAGCGGAACCGGGAGCATACGGGGATGAGATCAGAGAACCCATGTTTGCAAATGTGGTAAAGCCGGAGAAGCTGCTGTGCGTCGGCCTTAATTACAAATCACATGCGGACAGGGTGAGTGAAAACTTCGTCAGAGCGGAATCACCCATACTGTTTTCAAAATTCGGCAATGCACTTGTTCCTTCCGGAGCTGATGTGGAGCTGCCGGCCTGGGAGGACAGCTATGATTATGAAGCGGAACTTGTCATAGTGATAGGGAAGACCGCCTGGAACATAGACGTCACCGAGGCGAAGGAGCATATATTCGGATATACCTGTGGAAACGACCTCTCGCTGAGACGTGCCCAGAAGATGACTTCCCAGTGGCTGATAGGCAAGAGCATGCCAGGATTCGGGCCATGCGGCCCCTTCATAGTTACGGCAGACGGCTTCGACCCGGAGGATGGTAAGAGGATAAGGAGCTATGTCAACGGAGAACTCAGACAGGACGGTTCCACCTCGGAAATGATATTCAGCTGTGCGGAGATAGTGGCTTTTGCATCGAAATACATAAAGCTGGAGCCGGGAGATCTGATCTACACAGGCACACCATCAGGCGTTGCTTTGGAGCAGAAGGATGCAAAGTGGCTTAAACCCGGCGATCTTGTGGAAGTGGATATTGAAGACATAGGCAGACTCGTAAACAGGATGGTCTGAAGAATCATAAAAAGAACGGCGTACCGCATGAAGAATGCAGTACGCCGTTTTGCTGGTTGTGATATCAGCCGAAGGCAAAGTCACCATGGTAGTAGGTGTATTGGGAGCCGTCATTGAGATAGACATAGACGAAACCCTCAATGGTCTCGGTCTTCCAAACATATTCGCTTCTCACGAAATAGAGGGAGCCCTTTGCCCTGCCGAAGCTCTTTATCCCTACGTTTTTACCGTCAACGGTGAAAAGGCCCATGCCGTAGAAGGTCGTCCTTGTCCCGTTTTTTAGATACAGCTCCACCTGTGCGCCGTCAGATCCTATATATGTCATGTCGGAGCCTTCATATTTGTTGACCGCGGCATAACAGGTCTGCCCGTTGTCGGCATAGTTTGCAGTGTCGCCCCATTCGTCAGTATAGGTGTAGATCTGATCAAAGGTGAAGTAATCGGCGACATTCTCCGCATTCAAATCTATTTTGACGAACATTTTATCTATCGTTGCCTGGCTGATCAGACAGCCTCTTCCCTCAGTGGAGGCAAGGCGCATCTCTCCCATGCTGTAATCCGGATATACAGTGCCGTAATCAGGAACATAGTATTCGCCGTTCCCAAGAGAATTGACATATTGTGTATCGTCGTAATAATAAGGTGTGGTAACGGTCCCGTCGGAGGAGATCTGCCAGAAGTTATAGTCCTTGTATATCACGGAAGAGGAATCATACCATGTACCGTTCAGCAGGGCTCCCGCCTCGGCAGTGCGCTTGTCATGGTCATAGGTTTCGCCCTGGGGAACATTCATTATATGGTTAAAATAATCATCGCTCGCTTTCCACATCGCACCGACGTTGTTCACCATGTTCATCTCGTCGTAGCTCAGCTGGAAATATGCGCTCTGGGCAGCTGTATATGCATCATAGACTTCTGATGCGTTGCTGCCGTCTTCCGCTATTTCCGGTATGCCGTCGATCATCGCTATCACATTCAGCGCAGCATCGGTAGGAGCAGTCGGGGAGGAAGGCCCGTTTACGCCGACAGCGCCGGCGGCGCAGGCGGAAAGGGAGAACAGAATGGATATTGCCAGCAGCAGTACGAGAACTGTTTTTGTTTTCTTTATCATCTTTCAAGATACCTCCTGGTTCTCATGTCAAAGTATCCGGGACAGGAGACTTTAGTGAAATAAATCAATATAAAGAGCACTGACGTGGCTTTTTTTAGTGTTTTGTCAGAAAAACCGGAAAAAGCGCAGGCAGCGCTTGCAAATCCCTGAATACTATATTATTATGTCACATATCTCAAAGTAAATATGAACGCGAGATGAACTCTGCAGGAAAGAGTGCTGAAAGTACCGCCGAAGGAATAACATTCTCAGGCAAACAGACTGCAGAGGGATCGCTCTCTGGAGAAGCCCGTGAAGAACGGGGGCCGAAGGTGCAAGCCGGATAACCGGTAAATCTCTCAGGCAAAAGGACAGGGCAGGCGCTCACTCAGAGTGGGCATGCTTTTTGTTATTTGCCGGGCTTCTCCGATAAGGGGGAAGCCCGTGATCATTTGAAGCGCTCATAAAAGCAGCAATTGAGAGGACAATTTAGGAGGAACAAAACATGACACTCAGCGAATTCATTACCAGGCTGGACGACATTGCGTGGGGCTCAGTCGTGCTCTGTCTGCTGGTAGGCGTAGGTGTTATCCTTACGATCAGCACCCGTTTTCTGCAGTTCCGCAAGTTCGGCTATGCCATGAAAAACACTCTCGGCAAGGTGTTCAAAAAACAGGAAGCCGGCAAGGGTGAGGTAACACCGCTTCAGGCGCTCACAACGGCGCTGGCGGCGACCGTCGGCACAGGAAACATCGCCGGCGTCACAGGCGCAATTGTAATAGGCGGACCCGGCGCTGTGTTCTGGATGTGGCTTTCAGCCCTTGTGGGCATGTGCACCAAGTTTGCCGAAGTTACCCTGGCAGTAAAATACCGCGAGCGCAACGATAAAGGCGACTGGGTCGGCGGCCCGATGTATTATATAAAGAACGGTCTTGGCAAGGGCTTTGGCTGGCTGAGCGTTCTGTTCTGCCTTTTCGGTTTCCTTGCCGCCTTCGGTATCGGAAATGCGACCCAGGTTCAGTCCATCGGCGAAGCCATCGGCTCTGCGATCAACGCGCTGGGAGGCAATGTACAGGGTACCATGCTCAGCTTCGCCGGCAATGAATTCACGCTGTGCAACCTTATAGTCGGTATAGTTGTTGCGATAATAGTTGCTCTGGTGCTCTTCGGAGGGATCAAGCGCATCGGTTCCGTAACGGAGAAGATCGTTCCCGTCATGGCTGTCGTCTATATTATTTCCACGCTGGTGGTCATCTTTGCAAACATCGGCCACATCGGCGAGGTTTTCGCCATGATCTTCAAGGGAGCCTTCAATGCCGAGGCCGCGCTGGGAGGCGCATTCGGCATCACGATCTCCACTTCCATCACGAAGGGCATTGCCCGCGGCTGTTTTTCCAATGAGGCAGGTCTAGGCTCCGCACCGATGGCTCACGCAGCTACCAGTGAGACCGATCCTGTCAGACAGGGACTGTTTGGAATCTTCGAAGTATTCATGGACACCATCGTTATCTGCACTCTGACTGCTCTCACAGTACTCTGTGCCGCATGCGCCGGCAGTGTGGATATTGCATGGGGCACCAGCGGTGGCGCGGCTATCGTTTCCGCGGCGCTCAGCAGCGTCCTCAGCGGTGGCGTCGGTTCTGTGATCCTGGCGATGTGCCTTGCACTCTTCGCACTGTCCACTGTTTTGAGCTGGAGCCTTTACGGCACCCGCTGCTTTGAGTATCTCTTCGGCACCAAGGCCAGCATCGGCTACAAGCTGGTGTTCATCCTCTTTGCCATCGTCGGTGCTACAATGTCTCTCAGCGACGCATGGAACCTGGCAGATGCGCTTAACGGCTTTATGGCCATACCGAACCTCATTGCGATCCTTGCTCTAAGTCCGGTGATCATAAAGATGGTGCGTGAGCATTTCCAGGATAAGAGTGAAAAGCTTCCGGAGTGATATCTCCGATATAGGTTATCAGCAATAAAAGACCGGCATCTATCAGATGCCGGTCTTTTAGTTTTTTCAGTGTATTTCTATACTTGTTCCGGTCTCGGAGGATCTTATTGCCGCAAATACAGTCTTCATTGCATCGAGCGCCGATTTTCCGTCGGACTCGAGGACTTTCCCGGCTTTGATACTCTCTATCCAGGAATCTATCACACCCGAAGGAGCACGAAAATCCATCGGTCCTGATCTGCCTGCTATAAGGCTTCCGTCGGCTAGCTTTATCAGAAGGGAGTGATCCGGATCATCATAGAGCCTCATTATCCCTTTGCTTCCGTAGATCACCGTGGAGTTATCCGGCTGTCCGTAGTATGTCCAGGAGGCGGTGACCGTGCCTACAGCACCGCTCTCCATCTCCAGAAGGCAAACTGCGTTGTCGTCCACTGAAATGGGAGAGCCGTCTTCCCTGCACTTGTCAAGCGTGCTGAGCTTCGCACTAACTCGCATGCTTCGCTCGCCTGTAAGATAATGGATAAGATCTATTTTGTGTACGCCAAGATCCGCCATAACACCCATAGCGGCTTTTTCCTTCCTGAAGAACCAGCTGTTCATATCCTTTACCTTCATGAACATCTCAGGACCGCCATGACCGAAAGTCGTACGAAAACTTAGTATTTTGCCGATAGTGCCCTTGTTCAGATACTCTTTGGCTTCTCTGTGCGCTGGCAGAAAACGTTGGTTGTGGCCTGCCATGAGAAGCCTGCCGGTCTCCTCCGAAATATGCAGCATCTCTTGAGCCTCTTCTATAGTGCAGGCTATCGGCTTTTCGCAGAGCACGTGCTTGCCCGCTTTCATCGCGGCTACGGAGAGAGCGGCGTGGGCGTCGTTCGCTGTGCATACGGAAACCGCATCTATCGAGGGATCGGCAAGCAGCTCCTCAGCGGAGTCATATACTTTCCCGCCGTACTGCCGTGCAAGAGCCTCCGCCTTGCCGCGGGACGGATTATAATATGCGGTGATACGGCAGTCCGGGTTTGCGGCATATTCAGGGATATGTCTTGTGCGGGCGATGTTTCCGCATCCGAGAATTCCTATGTTTATCATGTTCGTCCTTTCCGGCGTGCAGCCTTTATGCAGAAAGTAAAGTTCTTATCAATGATTATTGCAGAAAAACCATCGCCATGCAAGGGTTGTCAGATAACAAAAAAAGAGCGCCGTCTTTCGACAGCACTCTTTTTATCATCAACGGAATGATTACTTGAGCTCGACCTTTGCGCCGACAGCTTCGAGCTGGGCCTTGAGAGCCTCTGCATCTTCCTTGGAAATGCCTTCCTTGATCTTAGCAGGAACGCCTTCGACAAGGGCCTTTGCCTCGGCAAGGCCGAGACCGGTGATGCTGCGGACTTCCTTGATGACCTTGATCTTCTCTGCGCCGAACTCGGTCATGACAACGTCAAACTCAGTCTTCTCCTCAACGGGAGCTGCTGCTGCGCCACCTGCTGCAGGGGCTGCGACTGCTGCTGCGGAAACACCGAAGGTCTCCTCAAGAGCATGTACGAGCTCGGAAAGCTCGAGAACGGAAAGAGCCTTGATTTCTTCGATCATAGCTGCTATTTTTTCAGACATTTTTAAATCCTCCAATAATTAATTCGTTTTGCCGATCATTATTCGGCAGCGGGTGCTTCCTCAGCAGGAGCGACAGAGCCGCCTTTCTGCTCGAGGATCTGACCGAGACATACGGCCAGGCTGGAAATGGGAGCGAGCATGGTGCCCAGGACTCTTGCATAGAGAGCATCCTTGGAAGGAAGCGCTGCCAGCTCGACGATCTCGCTTTCGCTAAGGAGCTTGCCCTCCATGAAGGCGGCCTTGACGTTGAAGCGATCGTTCATCTTCTTGCTGTAGTCGTTTACTATGCGGAAGGGTGCGATGGGATCATCCTCGGTGGTGGCCAGAGAAGTGGTTCCGTTAAGAACAGAATCGAGTTCGCTCATTCCGATCTTGTCGAGAGCCTTTCTGACCAAGGTGTTCTTGACGACGGTGTAGTTGATGTTTTCCTTGCGCAGCTCGGAACGGAGAGCGGTGTCCTCTTCGACGGTTATACCTTTATAATCGATGAAGATACCTGCACCGGCCTTCTGGATGCGCTCGACGAGAGCATCGACTATCGCCTGCTTTTCGCTGAGAACCTTTGCATTAGGCATTTTTGGGTTTCACCTCCGTGATGATTGATGACACGCTCACAAAAAGAAAACCTCTGCATCATGAAGACGCAAAGGCACAATACAATCAAAACTGTTATTGTCCTCGGCAGGATTTACGGTCTGAGCCACCTGCTGTCTTCGGAGCGCTTGCTTAATATATATCAAACGCCGGGCAATGTCAAGCGAAAAAACACATTAATTCAAAGAAAAACGGCGGTCCTTGCTTTTTAGATCGCTTCTGGGTTATACTCGGATAAACCGAACGATTGATAACAGGGGAGAATGACAATGAAATACGATTTTGAGACCTTCGTGGAGCGCGCAGGCAAGGATTCCACCGCGGCGGACAAAGTGCCGTTTCCCGTGGAACCGGATAAGGGCGTAAAAAAAATACCCATGTGGGTCGCCGATATGAGCTTTCCGGCAGCCCCCTTCATAATAGACGCGATCAGGCAGAGACTTGAAACGCCGAGCTTCGGATATTTCGCGCTGCCTGAGGAATATTATAAAGCGATAATCGACTGGCAGAGGATACGCAACGGAGTGGAAGGTCTCAGCAAAGAGAACATAAGCTATGAAAACGGAGTTCTGGGCGGCGTGTGCTCCGCAGTAAAGGCCTTTACCTCGCCGGGAGACAATATCCTTGTCCATTCTCCGACCTATGTCGGCTTCACAGGCACTATGAAAAGGCTGGGCAGGAACCTGATCCACAGCCCTCTTGTGCGCGACAGCGAGGGTATATGGCGTATGGATTATGAAGATATGGAGAGGAATATAAAGGAATTCGGCATCCACCTTGCCATATTCTGTTCTCCCCACAATCCCACCGGCAGAGTCTGGACACTCGAGGAATTGGAAAAAGTCATCGATTTGTTCAAGAGGAATGATGTTCTCGTAATATCCGACGAGATCTGGTCGGACATCATAATGCCCGGCTATAAACATATTCCGCTGCAGTCGGTATCCGAGGACGCGAAAAACATGACCATGGCATTCTATGCCCCAAGCAAAACGTTCAGCCTTGCGGGGCTTGTGGGCTCCTATGGGATCATTTACAACAGCTATCTCAGAGACAGGGTACACAGGGAATCAGAGAGTGCGATATATAACGAGTGCAACGTTCTTTCCATGAGGGCTCTCATCGGAGCATATTCCAAAGAAGGCATGGACTGGGCGGATGAAATGTGCTCTGTTATAGAAGGGAATCTTGAATATGCCTGCGGTTTCATAAAGGAAAACTTCCCGGGCGTCAGAGTCATGAAACCCCAGGGTACCTACATGCTCTATCTGGACTGCAGCGAATGGTGCAGAGAACATAATGAGACGGTGCAGGATCTGCAGTACAGAGGAGTGAAAGCCGGAGTTATCTGGCAGGACGGAGAAGCCTTTGTGATGAAGAATACCATCAGGATGAATCTTGCCCTGCCGCTGCGAGTCCTGAAAGAAGCAATGGAAAGGCTGAAAGAGAAAGCATTCGTATAGCAGTGCAAGCAGGACAAATAAAGCTCCGGTAACGTGCTTGAAGAGCACATGCCGAAGCTTTATCGTATAAAAAAGCCGCCAGAAGGCGGCTTTTAAAGGTTAAATTCAGAATGGAGCGTTCCCATCATCAAGTTCAAATTCGAGGATCTCTCCGCACTTGGGGCAGGTGATAGAGCCTTTTTCAAGAGTCTCCTCGTCGAAGCTGATCTCTTCGCCGCATGAGGGGCATGTAACATCATAAACGACGCCGTCATATTCCAGCTCTTCATCATCAGAAGAAAGGTCTTCTTCCGGATTCTCCTGGGTGGCTTCTTCTGCGTCTTCCGGCTCTGCATAGTCTGAGAATGCTACGACATCGCCGATGTCGTCATCCTCGTCGTAGTCACACAGGCCGCACTCTTCGCAGTTGCCGTCGCATTCATCGTCGAACATCTCGGGTGAGTCCAGATCACAGGTTATCTCCTCGAGATACGAAAGCTCATCGCCGATCTCATCGAGAGTGTCCGCAAAATCAAGGTTTGTATCCTTGAGATCCTCAATCTCGGAGGCGATGTCCGCCATAAGATCTGAAACACATGTCCAGAGCTTGCCGTCGCGGGAGTCTTTATCCGCGCCGAGACCGTCGATAAGACCTTTAAGATACGCAGCTTTTTCGGAAATTGTCATGATGCAATACCCTCCTTATGTTCAGAATAGGGGGCTTTAAGCCCCCTTTTTTTGCTATGGATGAACGAAAAATCAGGCTCTGGAGAGATACTCTCCCGTACGGGTGTCTACCCTGATCTTTTCTCCGCGCTCGATGAACAGAGGCACCTTGATCTCGGCACCGGTCTCAAGGGTGGCGGGCTTGGTCGCGTTTGTGGCTGTGTTTCCGGCAAATCCCGGATCGGTCTCAGTCACTTCGAGCTCAACAAAGAAGGGAGGCTCAACATTGAATACCTTTCCTTTGTAGGAATAGATCGTGCACTCCATGTTCTCCTTGACGAACTTGAAGTTATCGCCGAGGACGGAAGCATCTACGGGCTCGAGTTCATATGTCTCGGGGTTCATGAAATAATAGAGGTTGCCATCTGCATAGCTGAATTCCGCAGTCATGCGGTCAACAGTGGCATTCTCAAACTTTGCGGTGGGGTTGAAGGAAGTCTCGGTAACGGCACCGGTAATGACGTTCTTCATCTTGGTGCGAACGAATGCGGCACCTTTTCCGGGCTTGACATGCTGGAACTCGACTACCTGCATGACCTGGCCGTCCAT
>JAIKVS010000214.1 GCA_024685535.1 Oscillospiraceae bacterium
GCCGCCGATTACAAAACCGTGTTTGTCTTTCAGCAGTGCAAAGGGCCCGTTCTGAGAAAGTGCGGGGTATTCATGACCGGCGTTGGCTGCTGTTAGTTTTCCGGTGGATATCTCAAGTATGCCGAGCCATGTGGTGACGAACATCTCCACCTGGTTTCCTGAACACAGAGCAATGTTTGTCTTTTCCAGGATCTCTGAAGGTGATCTGCCTAGCATGGCGCAGCTTTGGAGAATGACCTTCGATACCATCATGAAGAGTGCTGCGGGGATGCCCTTGCCACTCACGTCTGCCATTACCATGCAGAGATGGTCGTCGTCTATGAGGAAGAAATCATAGAAGTCTCCGCCTACCTCCTTGGCAGGATCCATGGTGGCAAATATATCGAACTCATGCCTGCTTGGGAAAGCGGGGAAGATATGAGGCAGCATGCTGCTCTGGATCTGGTTTGCCATGTTGAGCTCGGTGCTAACACGCTCTTTTTCCTTGGTGATCTCCGTGATGTCCTCAATATACTGTCTGGTTTTCTTCGAAAGGTCGTCAAATGCTTCGGCAAGGACCTCTATCTCATCGTTCGTCCTGTAGCAGTCGTTCATCTCGAAGAGTTTTCCTGTTTCACCTGCCTGCGTGATATCGGCAGTCATCTGCTCGAGGGGATTTACTATCCTGCCTGATGCCAGCAGAGCAGCACATACGGCTGCGAGGAAAATGACCAGCAGGATAAGCCTGTTTATCCGGTTAGTCCTGGTAGTATCGTCTCTGAATCTGGCGCTGGCTTCATCATTGATCTTGTCATATTCGGAGAGCATTGTTTTCTCCGGCTGCTCCGTTATCTCCTTATCAACTATGGATATTACTGCCCATCCTACTGTTGGCAGCGGGACGCCAGCCACATAGTAATTTCTGCCGTCTATATTGAGTATGGTAAGCTCTGTCGGTTCATGCAGCGCTTTTTCTACAAATGCTGCCAGTTCCCTGTTTTCAGACTTCCTGAGATCGGGGGATTCATCTGCAGTGCTGATTTCAAAAAAGCCGTTATTTTCCGGAGCGAGCACTACCTGCCCGTTGTTATTAACGATGCATGCAAAGCCTGAACTGTCGGCAGAGCCTATGATGAAATCACGCATGTTTTCAAGACTTATATCGATCCCGACCACACCGACTGTTTCGCCGTTTACTACGACGGGAGCTGAGCATGTTATGGTGGGGATGCCGCTGTAGGCGTCTTTCTCCATCCCGGTAAAGAAAAGTCCGCCGGTTTCAACAGCGCCTCTGTACCATGGCCTTTCACGCACAGGAAAAGGAATAAGTTTTCCATTGGCATCGAATCTGTCCGCGGAATGATCAGTCACGCAAAGATGCGTGCCGTCGGCAAGACCTAAAAAGCAGCCGGCGACCTTATCGGAGTTTGTGAACATGGCAAGCATGGAACTGCTCATATGTCCTGCTGCAGGCAGGTATTCGGACTGCGTGTAATCCACGCCCTCCTCAAAAAGCACTGTGGCGCAGGGGATTCCCTCCATGGCAGGATCCGGGAGACTGAGCTCTGCAGGTCTCAGGCGGTCTTTTCTCTCGATCAGACCCTGTGCCATGGTCTGCAGCATATATGTGTCATTAACTATCTCGGCGAAATCATTATCTGCTATCCTGGCCTGAAGATTGGTAGAGCTGGTAAGGGTATTTGCCATCATCTGCCGCATGGTATCTTCAGAAATACGGGAAATGGCCTGTTGCTGTTCGGTCCTCGTCTCTCCTACGATCCTGACGAGTACTCTGTCCTTGTATATGGACAGTGCTGTAAGCACGGCGACTGTTGCCGCCATAATTATCAGCACTAGCAGGACAGTCTTCCTCTGAAGACCGCCGACCCTTATCCCGAATATTTTTTTCATCCGGCTTGTTCCTCCTGTGTTCCAGCTGCTGCGGAGAAAATGTCATCGCCAGCAGTAAAGCGCTGGCAATATTTCATTATAACTTTTTTATTATAACATATTGCAGAACAGTTTTGCAGTCGGAAAAAACCGAAAGAGGTGAATGTATTCAAAGCATATTGAGAAACCGGCCTTATAGTGTTATATTATGTGTCGGGTTTCTGAAATACAGGCCTTTTGAGGAGATATAAGTATGAAATTAGGGATCGTGGGACTTCCCAATGTCGGGAAAACCACTCTTTTCAATGCGCTCACCGGTGCTAAAGCCGAAACGGGCGCTTATTCAAACGCGGCAGCAAAGCCTAATGTGGGCGTTGCTAAAGTACCGGATGAGAGGCTGGACTGGCTTGCTGATTATTACCACCCGAAAAAATATACACCTGCCACAATAGAGTTTGTGGATATAGCAGGAATAGGCAAAGGGAGCGGAAAGGGAAACGAACTGCTGAACGTAGTACGTCAGACCGATGCGCTCGTCCACGTTGTACGCTGCTTTGAAAATGAGGAGATATTTCTCGAAAATGCAGATGCTGCAAGAGATGCCGAAACGCTGAACCTTGAGCTTATACTGGCGGATATAGAGATAACCGAGCGCCGCCTTGAGAGAGCAAAGAAAAATGCCAAGGGCGGAGATAAAAAGTATAAGCACGAAGTGGAAACATGCGAAAAGCTCATCGAGCACCTTTCAGACGGAAAGCCCGCGAGCAGCTTCGAGTTTTCAGAGGAAGACAGTGATATGCTGTCGGATAACGGACTGCTCTCCATAAAACCCGTTATCTATGTTGCCAATATGGATGAAGCCGGTATGGCGGATTATAATAACGACAGGAATTTCCTTGCCCTTAAGGCAATTGCGGAGGAGCAGGGCGCAGCAGTGCTTCCGGTGGCTGCAAAGTTCGAGGAGGATATAGCGGACATGGATCCAGAAGAGGCAGCTCTCTTTATGGAGGAGCTTGGCCTGAAGGAGAGGGGACTTAGCAGGCTCATACGCACTTCCTATGATCTTCTCGGATATATCTCGTTCCTTACTGCTGGCGAAGACGATGTTCACGCCTGGACCATCGTGAGAGGGACAAAAGCGCCGAAGGCAGCGGGCAAGGTGCACACTGATATAGAGCGCGGATTCATCCGTGCTGAGATCGTTGCATTCGATGACCTCAAAGCCTGCGGAAGCATGGCGGCAGCCAAGGAAAAAGGCCTTTTCAGACTTGAAGGCAAGGATTATGTTATGAAAGACGGAGACATAACGAATTTCCGCTTCAATATATAAATGGATTGACTTTGCAGTCCCTGATATGGTATCTTTTTTAGGCAAAAGGGAGTAGCTTTCGCGGTTTTCCGCGGCGGTAGCTGTCGTCATCACAGCCTTTTCGGCTCGGCAGTCCGGATACCTTTGTGTATTTAGCAAGACTTTTACGGCAGACCGTTGCTGTAAAAGTCTTTTTATATATTCATAACGGAGAAAAAGAATGAAATACTATTGCGAAGGAAAAGAGGACGTTCTCTCATCGGTGAACAGCAGGGATGGTGGCCTTACTTCTGAGGAGGCCGAAAAGCGCCTCGCTGAGAACGGCAAAAACAAGCTGGCAGAGCCGGAGAAGGAGAGCCTTTTCAGAAAATTCATCCGTTCCATTGCGGATCCTATGATCATCATGCTTATCGCTGCCGCTGCGATTCAGGCGGTGGTGACTGTTCTGGAAGCTCACGGGACCTTCAGGTTCTCTGATTTTGCAGATGTGCTGGTCATACTGGTCGTTGTTGTTATAAACACGGTAATGTCCCTTATCCAGGAGAGCAAGTCGGAAGCGGCAATGGAAGCTCTCATGCAGATGACTGCCGCCACATCCAAGGTTATGCGCGACGGGAAGGTCTGCGTTATAAAGAGCGAGGATATTGTTGAAGGTGATGTGGTCGTCTTTGAGGCAGGTGACGCGGTCCCTGCAGACTGCAGGATAATTGAGAGCCATTCACTCAAGGTGGAGGAAGCGGCTCTCACCGGCGAATCAGTTCCCGTCAGCAAAATAATAGATGCGCTCTACTGGCGCGACGGTGATCCGGAAATAGCCCTTGGAGACAGAAAAAACATGCTCTATTCAGGCTCAACGGTAGTATACGGCCGCGGAAGAGCGGTGGTCACGGCTACCGGAATGGAAACTGAGATGGGCAAAATAGCCGAGGCACTGAGCGAGGCGGAAAAAGAGCAGACCCCGCTGCAGAAAAAGATGGCTGAGCTTTCAAAGTTCCTGACAAAGCTTGTTATCGGCATATGCATAGCGGTATTCATAATCGGTATCGTTGATTCATTCCTTATTTCAGGGCAGAGCTTTTCGTGGAAGGTGCTGGGTGAATCCGGACTCAATACCTTCATCGCGGCCATAGCGCTGGCTGTTGCGGCAATACCTGAAGGACTGCCTGCAGTCGTTACTATAATACTTTCAATCGGCGTTACCGCCATGTCGAAAAGACAGGCGCTTATCCGAAAGCTCACGGCTGTTGAAACTCTGGGATGTACTCAGATAATATGCTCCGATAAAACTGGTACCCTTACTCAGAACAAGATGACCGTGGTGGATGAATTCACGGCTGATAAGAAGCTCCTTGCGACAGCAATGGCTCTTTGCTCCGATGCGGAAATACAGCCTGAAGAGACTTCCGCCACCGGCGAACCTACCGAATGCGCTCTGGTCAACTATGCATTCTCACTGGATATGCCCAAATATGAATTGAGCAGAGAACAGCCTCGAATCAGTGAGGCACCGTTCGATTCAGGAAGAAAGATGATGTCCACCGTGCACAAGACGGCTGACGGCTTTATCCAGTATACAAAGGGCGCCTGTGATATGATGCTTGCCCGCTGCACGGGATACCTGACGTCTGAAGGCATTGTCCCGATGACGGAAGAGCTGAAGAACGAAATTGAGAAGACCAACAAAGCTTTTGCGGACCGTGCTCTGCGTGTGCTTTGCGCAGCATACAGAAAATACGATAAAGAACCGGAAAGCTATGAAGCTGAAGATATTGAAAAAAAACTCATCTTCATAGGACTAACCGGAATGATAGACCCCTGCCGGCCTGAGGTTTATGAGGCGATAGAGAAGTGCCGCGAGGCCGGTATAAGACCGGTGATGATAACCGGCGACCACAAGGATACTGCAGTTGCCATTGCGAAGGACCTCGGCATTATCAAAGATGAGAGCGAAGCTATGGTGGGCGCCGAGCTTGATGACTATACCGATGAGCAGATGATGGATCTGGTAACAAAAATATCGGTATATGCAAGGGTGCAGCCTGAACATAAAACGAGGATAGTTCAGGCCTGGAGAGCAAGAGGCTGCGTCACTGCCATGACCGGAGACGGCGTGAACGACGCTCCCTCCATAAAGGCGGCAGACATAGGTGTCGGAATGGGCATCACGGGAACTGACGTCACAAAGGGCGCAGCGGATATGGTGCTCGCGGACGATAACTTCGCTACCATAGTCAATGCGGTGGAAGAGGGCAGAAAGATCTATGACAACGTCCTCAAAGTTCTGCAGTTCCAGCTTTCCACCAATATGGCCGAGGTCATCATAATGTTCCTGGCTTCGCTTTTGAACTTCACCATCCTTTCGCCGGTCCATCTCCTGTGGATAAACATGGTGACGGACTCTCTTCCGGGACTTGCGCTTGGTGTGGAGAAGGCTGAAGGCGACCTGATGAAGCGTAAGCCCAGACCTTCTACGGACGGCCTGTTTTCCAACGGCGCAGGTTTTGATATGATATGGCAGGGCATCTACCTTGCCATCATTGAGATAGCTGCATATCTCATCGGTTACCATCATGAGATCGGTTCGCTTTCCGGTCTGATGCACGGCACAGTCTGCGTGAATGCAATGGCTATGGCGTTCCTCACGGTGAATTTCGCGGAGATGATGTGTGCAGTAAATATGCGTTCAAGGACCGGCTCGCTGTTTTCAAAGAGCATGCTGAAAAACAGGAACTGGTGGCTTGTAGGTGCATTCTTTGTTACCACGCTGTTTACTCTGGGCGCGATATATATCCCCGGACTCCAGCAGGTGTTCGATATAGAGCCGGGCACTTTCCAGACGGAGGAACTTATTATTTCAGCAGTGCTTGCACTGTCTACCGTACCTGTGTTCGAAATAGGCAAGGCGCTGCGTCGCAGGTCGCTGAAGAACAAAGAACAGTGAATTTGAATACAGACGTTTTCC
>JAIKVS010000243.1 GCA_024685535.1 Oscillospiraceae bacterium
ATTATCATTACCAAAATAAAATCCAAACCTCGCATACACTTTCCTGATGTATGAAGGAATTCTCATTCCCGTGGTTTGGATTTTATTTGAACTATTTCCCGCCTAACTTTTTCAGCCCACACAGGGAAGAGATGCTGTTGCCGGCTTTCTTCCATTTTGCGGAAACCTTTTTATCATTTTCACTTTCAAGAGTAGCCATTGCTTTTGCCTCCTGTTCTGTCGTGACATCCAGATAGATCATAGTTGTCTGCAACTGCGCATGACCAAGCAAGAAGGATATCTGCACGATATTCATGCCGTCTTCCATCCAGTGAGAAGCCTTAGCATGCCGAAACTGATGCGCGTGCAAATCCGTAGGCACTTCAGGATTTTTGACATTGGCTGAACTCGCGTACTTTTTTAACATCTTTGATACTGCGGCCTGTGTCATTTTACTATACTGGCCCTTGATCCTTGAAAAGAACAAATAGGATTCCGAATCAGGATTCGTACCATGGAACAGATCTATGTATTGCTTCAAATGAGACACAGCTTTAGGCAGTAGATAGAGAGTTCTGAGCTTATTACCTTTTCCGATTACATTTATACACGCTTTGCCTTCAAGTAATACATGCTTGAGCTGCAATGACAATGCTTCATCAAGCCGTATGGCAGTTGCGTAAAGTAAGATCATAAAGGTAAGATCCCTGATTCCCATAAGGGTCGTTGCATCCGGTTCTTCCATAAGAGACTTTACAGCACTACGCGACAGCCCGTTGACCTTTCGCCTTTTCCGCTTCCTCAACTTTATTGTTGCTGCACCGTTTGAAATATCTGAATATTTTACGTCGCGAGATGCCATGTATTTCAGAAAAGCACGGATTGATGCCAAGCGATTGTTGCATGTATCTGGGCTACAACCTCGTGTCTCAGCCAGCCATACTAACCATTCCTCAACTTTTGTCTTGTCGAATGATGATGCGTTAAAGTTTTCCAGGGCGATGCCTTTTTCCTCCAGAAAGCCCACGTACAACGTTAATGCTGTTTCATATGAACGCAGCGTATGCTGACTACCGGTCAGATGATTTGGCGCATATTCCCTGAGGAACAGAGAGATATGCCTCGCTATTTCAATAGCTTCACTCTTAGTTTTCCTCATATATGGTTACCTCCGGGATGATATCATCAAAACCGGGCTGGCTGTGAGAAGCAAGCGTATCCGCAAGAGCCGGTACCAGTGAGTAATAATACTTTGTGCTTTCGATCCGCTTATGCCCCATGCTTTTACTCAGATAAACGAATTTATTAGAAAAGCCGAAGCCTTCATCTGTCCAGGAGTTTATATTCCGGATCGCATAATTATGCCTGAGATCATAAGGATTGGCATGGTTTTCATTGACCTTGTCCCAAATCCTTCTGAACATGAGAGGTGCCCATTCTCTATAAAACGGTTCCTCTGAGGTATATGCAAAGAAATACTTTCGGTCAGGGAAAATCCTTTGTAACACGCTGTCATAGCTTCTTAAGAGTTCATTCGTTGACTCGTGTAATGCAACATAATGCTGATCAACACCTTTTGATTTTTTAATATCTATCACACCATTGGAAAGATCGACATTGCCAACGGCAAGGAGCCGTGCCTCTACAGTACGCATCCCGGTGCTATAGATTAACCTGAAATACACAGAAACCGCAAGCCGACGTACAGCCACCAATTGATCCTTGGATGCCCTGACTTCCTTATCGCACTCTTCAAAAAAAGCGGAGAGTTCTTCGTCCGTAAAGGCGTGCGGAATATATGTCCTCTGTCTGTCAGCCTTTAATAACTCTGGTTTTGTCAGGTTGCAAATGCCACGATGATTGAGATATTCAACCAAAGCAGCTATGATATATGTTCTACAATAGCATGAAATGGCTATTTCAGTTTCCCGCTGTACACACCAGCTGTCGATCATTTCCTGAGTGATACCTTCTGCTCCTGGGAAATGCTCCAGACAATGACGGTCAAAATACAGCATCAGTTTATCGTTGACAGCGTTCCAGCGATCAGCAGCGACCCGGAACTCCTTAAACGCTTGCAACAATGGCTTTCGGGAGTAGCTTATTTCATACACGACTGGATCACCTCCTCGGAAATCGGGAATTTATCCAGCGACAAAGCACACTCCCTTAAATGCGTCATGTCCGCATGAAGATATGAACCGAGCGACTCTGGAGCAGTATGTCCCATTGTTCCCGTAATGACAGGCTGCGGAACCCCATTGGACAGCATGGTAATAGCCATATGATGCCGAAATATATGAGTTCCTTTTCTGCGGCCTTTTTCTTGACGGATTCCTGCAGCTGACATGATTTTCTGCACGCTATATGCTATCCCGTCTGTCGTCAGACTATTATGGGGAGCCAACGGACTGAGAAACAGGTACGGTGACGTAGAAGCTGGACGCTCCATCGTGCAGTAATCATAGATAGCGTTCCCTACAACAGGAATCAGTGGGAGCTTCATGGGCTGGGAGGTTTTTTGCTGGTCAAAAATGAGGAGGTCTTTTTCCCAATCGATATCGTCAAGTCTCATGCAGGCGATATCTATACCTCTAATGCCCATATGAAGAAGAATACGACCAACAGCACGATCCTTATAGGTAAGATTATTGGTCGTGTCTTCCAGCGTTTGTCGTATCCTATTGGCTTCATCTTCGGTGAGATAATCAATGTTTTTTCTGGCAATCCTCATCTGTGGGATATAGCCAAGGATTCTGGCTGCCTGTTCGTTTCCGGCTTCGGAAAGGATCCTGAAGAAACGAGCTATCTTAATACAAACTGTTCCGGAGCGTTTTTGAGAACCGTTATCCGCAAAGCATTTCAGGATGTCTTCTTCAGTTACTGAGGGCAGTGTATAGATTCCTTTGCACTGAAGATCATAAAGGAACGAAGGAATCTTTGTATTATACGAGCTCACCGTAGAATCCTTCAATCCTGAGCAGCAAAGAGATTCAAACGTATCATACAGACTTTTGTACTCAGGATTAAGTTTGGAATAAGCAGGTTTTACCTTCCAGAACGAGGATTTTGCTCCTTTTTTGAGAGGGAAAGCCCCTGTGAGGTTGAAATGCTCCAGTTTTCCTAAAATGGCCTTCAGTTCTTTAAGGTATGTAGGTTTGTGTCCGGCATCAACATACCATTGATAGACTTCCGCATAGGATGCCCAGCTTTGATTGCCTGCATTGGCGGTGATCTGCCTAATTGTAGTTCTGTAGCGTTGGACATATGTTTCCGTATAGTCATTAGCACGCAGAAACGCCAACAGTTCGTCCAGATGGACAGATAGATAGTTGAAATCCATGTGAGATACCTCCTTTGTTTTTTCATAGTATATCTCACATAGATGAAAATAAAATCAAAAACTTTTCGGGATAAGCGCACATAATAATATAGACTATCCCTACGAAGTTTGGATTTTATTTTGGTAATGATAATGCTCGTCCTCTAATGGAGGGAAATATGCCAAACAAACCGAAACGGCCCTGCCGCTATCCCGGATGCCCGGGCTTCTGCGAGATGGGCCAGGTATTCTGCAAAGATCATATGGCGTGGAGCAGCGACAGGTTGCGCGGGGGTGCGGACGCCCGCGGGTATGACGCCCGGTGGCGGGCGGCGAGAAAACGATTTCTCACCCGGCATCCGCTGTGCGAGGAATGCATGAAGGAAAACAAGCTGACTCCGGCAACGGTTGTGGATCACATCATTCCGCACCGGGGGGATAAAAAGCTGTTCTGGGATGAAAGCAACTGGCGGCCCCTGTGCAAGAGCTGCCATGATAAGAAAACGGGGCAGGGAATGTAATCAAGAGACTTGTTCAGCAAGCAGCTTAATGCTTTCCATGATGGTTGACCAGGATATATCGCCGACATAGAACGAGACTGCTTTATAGTTTTCCCATTGCGTTTGGAGGACTGCGTCTGTTTCAAGGGAATGAAGGATTCTCGCAAGGCTGGCAATCCGGCCGTCTGTATTGCGGGCTTTGCTTGTGGCTGCCAATGCTGCCTTTACTACCGCAGCATCATATCTGTCCTGCTGAACTATGAGATAAATATCGTAAAAATCGCGCATCCTGGTATTTGCAGCGCCTCTTGCCATAATTGTTTCCAGCTTTTCGGCTA
>JAIKVS010000012.1 GCA_024685535.1 Oscillospiraceae bacterium
ATGGTCCGTGATCATTCTAGTGCTTGTAAACACCGAGCTTTATAAGGCCACCGGGGTGCTGACAGATCTTTTCAGATGGAAAAATGTAATTCTGTTTCTCGTGATATGGACCCTGACAAATCTTGTAAAGCCGGTGAAAAATCTGCATCCGATAGTATTTATCGCGCTGGCGGCTGTATGCGGCATCGTTTTTAAACTGGGTGGTGTATAAACAGAGACCGCAAGAGAAAACCGAAGCGGCATTATCTGAGCGTGTTCAGATAATGCCGCTTTTTCAGACCATAGATAAATAAAGATGTAAGATTCGTCCGTGTTTCTTTAGATATAGGGTGAGACGGAAAGGAAGTGACGGATTGGAAGACAGCGAAATGATCAGCCTGTTCTTTGAGCGCTCGGAGCAGGCGATCGCTGAACTCGACAGGAAATACGGAGCGGCAGTCAGAAGAACGGTTTCAAATATTCTGCCGGACCGGGCCGATGTCGAAGAGTGCGTAAATGATGCGTATCTTGCAGTCTGGAACACAGTTCCGCCAAATTCACCGGATCCGATGATAAGCTATGTCTGCAGGATAGCCAGGAATATTGCCGTAAACCGGTATCATTCCAATAGTGCGGAAAAGCGGGGAGGGAATTACTCCGTTGCTCTCGATGAACTGAAGGAGTGCATACCTTCGGGGGTCAGCGTCGAATCGGCATATGATGCAAAGGAACTTACAGAAGCAATTAACCGCTTTCTCGCGGGGATAAGCAAAGATGACAGGGTCCTCTTTGTGCGAAGATACTGGTATGCCGACCCGGTTAACAAGATAGCAGCTGATACCGGCAGCAATCCTGACCGTATATCTGTCCGACTGTTCCGGATCCGTGAAAAACTCAGGAAAAAACTGAAGAAAGAGGGGTTGATCGTATGAACAGAAAACTGCTGTCAAAAGCCGTCAGCGATATCGATGACAGATTCATTGTCGAGGCGTATAACCACAGATCAGAGGGTACATACGACGTCCCGGAAAGGATAGCGCATATGAAACCTAAACGGGTAATAACATTTTTCCTTGCTGCAGTTCTTGTGCTGGCACTGGGGATCACAGCATATGCAGAAGGCTGGATCTCCCCTATATTCCACAGAATGCAGTCAATATTTGTGATACCGGACGGAACAGAGGGTGTATCTCCGCAGTATGCATCTGATCTGGAGAATCGGCTGGATCTGTATTCACAGGCCGAACAGTATATGAATGAAAATAAGCCTGAACCGGAGACAGTGACCTTGCCGGAATTTGACAACAGCTCTCTCACGCTGAGCGAACGTTTTTATAACGGAGAGGTACTGATGCTCGGTATCGATCTCAATGCGGCGGAACCCGAGATGATCGCAGGCTATGAACCGGATGAGAAACTGCTGGAAAAGATAAAATACGTAGCCTTCTTCCATGATGTAAACGGAGATGATGATCTTGATACTCTGCTTGAAAACGGAATGACGCGGGAGATCTATGACGATTATCTGGAAAAGCGCACAGACTATGCAAAAGAATTTGATTTCCGGCATCAGAGCGCCATATTCTTGGACTGGATGCTGAAAAACGAGCTCTCAGCCGAGAAATATGAGGAAGCATGGGCTCTGCTGCGCAAGACAGGCCATATCTGTGCGGTAAAGAGCGTGATTTATATCGGGGACCATATAACCATGGATGACGGGACGGATATTGGACCGACCGGCCAGCAGAATATGGACAGCAGCGATCCAGCCGCCCACAGCGGGAATATCTTCATTGAAGCAAACGAGCTTCCCGATGCAGCGAAGAATCTGGGTGAACTGAACATACGTTTGTCATTGAAAAAAATGAGGATATACTATTACATGGAGCTCGGTGGTCCTGCACGTTTCTATTCCGAGCTTATCGGAGAAGAAGTCCTGCCTTTCACGGTTCAAAACAGCATTAAGTAAATAACGAAGACAAAAACTGCCTGATTTAACTTAAGAGTCCCCATCTCCGAAAACGGAGGTGAGGACTCTTAGTTGGTTTAGACAAATGAGGATATGTGAAAGAAAGATGCAACATTATGCTATTTTAAAACAGCATATATTCTTTCCTATAGATCACCTTTATCAGATTAAAGATAACATCAATGAGAAGGACATTCATTGCGGTTCTCGTATCCTCAAAGACTATACTCAGATCGGAACTCTTTGCAGAGTCAGCTCTTCCAAGCGCATTGATAGAAACAATAAATGCACCTCTCTCCTTAGCTTTTGCCAGGAGATCGATATATTCAGCGTAGTAAAATTCATTTGGCTGTGAGGAATTGCTTACAAACAGCAGTGTATCCTTATCGATATTCATGACATCTTCAGCCCATTCATCAAAATGCGAAAGAAAAACAGTTTCTTTTCCAGAAACCATAAGATCCATTTGTAGTTGGCTTTTTGATGCGCTATGAGCGAAAGGTACATATACACGAATACAGGGATGAGAGTGCATTGCCATACATATTTTTCCCAGAGTTTCATCCGCACAGCTTTCCTTGAGCATGTCAAGGCAATTGGTCAGGCAGTCGAAATATCCGTCTTTGTCTCTGGAATAGTGGTTATAAAAATTAAAACAATGGTTCTCATTTGGATAGTGCCTTAAATCTCTTGAAACCTCTTTTTGAAACTGCTTATAAGGCAACCCGCAAATAGCCTTGATCTGCCTGTTGATTGTTGCAACAGAGGCATTTGAATTTGCAGCCAGTTCTTCGATGGAGTAGTTCTCTATTTCATTAAGATGGCTGACAATATATGAAGATATGTCGTGTGCGGTGCTGCCTTTAGGACTTTTGTTATTATAGCTGATAAGTTTATGTAAGATGGACATTATATAATCCCCCAACTAGCGGTTGTTACAAAGAACATATTCAAATCTTGGGCATAATTACCAATATTATATCAAATATTAAAATAATATTACAGCAAAAGATAGAAAAAGTCAATTATTGTATATTCATCTCAAGAATTGACATACAGAAGCGGAAAATGAAATTGAAAGAAAGAGAAATGTAGGGGAAAATAAAATTAGATAAGGCTTTAAATCAGTAAAGCAGTTTATATTTTGCAGTTATCTGTAATTCATATGAATTAAAAATAATAGAGGAAGGACTGATCATAGTATGACCATACGGGAGGAAGCCATTGAGCTTCTGCGAAATAGGAGCGCTGCTCTGTTTGGCCTTGATACAGAGAAAAAGGCAGCGCTGAATGCCGGAACCCGTTTTATAGAAGACCTGAACTGCAAATCGGTAAATTTTGTTCAGCTAAGTGCGGCTTTGGAGGATGAATTTGAGATAGAAATAGCATATCAATACATTACCAGCTGGAAAACATTCGGAGATGCGGCTGATTACATTGCCACCACATTGGGAGAATGAGGAGAAGTAAATGAAAGATATACCGAGAGACATAATCCCGCTTTATGATTCGCCTGATAGTGACGGAAAGTACAAAATCGAAAAGGAAAGTTTTGACGGAGAGGAATTTGATGTCATATTCCGCAAAGGCAATCCGGGTATAACCATAGAGCAGGTGCATGAAATGCGCGCCCGCGGAGAGGATGTAGACGCAAAAAGCATACTTCCTCCGTTCAGACCCAGAACCTACCGGGCAACTGAAGTAGCCCCGCATATAAAATGCATGCAGGAACAGGCAGTAATAATGCGCGACGGAATTACGATCTATGCGGATATATATCTGCCGGAAAACGAACCGGGACCATTCCCACTGATCATCTCCTGGGGACCCTACGGAAAGCGCCCGCGTGAAGGCCAGGATACATGGAAGGCAATGGGAGTGCCCCCCGGAACCTTCTCCAATATGGCAAAATTTGAGTCATCCGACCCTGCTTACTGGTGTCGTAACGGCTATGCTATTGCTAATGTTGACCCAAGAGGCGTAGGCCATTCAGAGGGTGATGTGCATCTCTGGGGTCCGCAGGACGGTCAGGACGGCTATGATTTCATAGAGTGGGCAGCACGGCAGAACTGGTGCAACGGCCGCTGCGCACTTTACGGAAATTCAGGGGTTGCTATGGTCCAATGGAGGATCGCTGCTGAAAATCCCCCACATCTTGCCTGTTTTGCCGCTTGGGAAGGCACCGGAGATATCTACAGGGAGTCGCTCTGCCTTGGCGGGATCCCTTCCATCTATTATGAATACTGGATTACGCGCAGTATCGCAGCATCGAATTATGTTGAAGACAATGCCAGCATGCTTGCGGCAAACCCTTTTATGAACAAGTTCTGGGAGAGTAAGATCCCCAACTGGCGTAGCATCAAGGCTCCGGCTTATATCTGCTGCGGTATGTGCCATCCATGCCATCTTCGAGGCTCCCTTGAGGGCTTCCGCAGGATACGGTCACCTAAGAAATGGATACGCATACACAGAGAGCATGAATGGCCGGATTCCGTAATACCTGAAAACCTTGAGGATCTGAAGCGTTTCTACGACCGCTATCTGAAGGATATGCGCAACGGCTGGGAGATGACTCCAAAAGTCAGGCTCGATGTTATGGATGCATATGAGTATGATTTCAAGCGGCAGAGACCGGAAAATGAATTTCCGCTTGCACGTACACGGTATACAAAGCTTTATCTCAATGCTTCGGATTGCAGCCTGAACGAGACCCTGGTAGAGCAGGAAAGTGAGCTTGTATATGATGCTAAAGAGGATACGGCGTCTTTCGTTTTCAAATTCAAGGAGGATACTGAGATTTCAGGCTATATGAAGATGCATCTATTCCTTGAAGCCAGAGATTATGACAATATGGACATCATGACCTGGGTGACTAAATATAAGGAAGACGGGACCTATGTTCCGCTGAGGCTGATGGGTATAGAGCATCGCGGAACATACTCATTCTACCGTGCAAGCCATAGAGAGCTTGATCCGAAATGGACAACTGATTTCCAGCCTGTTCAGGCACATTTCAAGGCCGAGCCTATGATCCCCGGCGAGGTATATGAATGCGAGATAGCGATCCTTGCCTCCAGCCGCATATGGCACAAAGGTGAGGAACTGCACCTCGAGCTTACGGGACATCATGTCCCCTGCGGTCAGCCTAATCCGCCGCAGCCTCTGGTGTGGGATAATGAAGGCAGGCATGTTATCCACACAGGCGGGAAATATAATTCCTATCTTCAAATCCCGGTTGTCCCGCCCAAATATACATCTGGCGAGTTCAAATACTGGGATTGAAAAGTGGATAGTTCCGAAAGGAAATAAAAATATACAAACAAAGAAAGGAAAGAAAAAAATGAAAAAAATCCTCGCAATGATTCTTGCATTATGCATGATTCTGGCTCTATGCGCCTGCGGTGCGGCAGAACAGCCTGCTGCTGTATCCACGGGCGGCGATGCTACTCCGGCACAGAGCGGCGGAGACAGTTTCCCAGCTGCTACAACTGAGAACTGGCCTTCAGGACGTACAATTGGAATGAACCTGTTTGTTGCCGGTACTCCCACCTTTGAGATTTTTGCAACTTTAGCACGCGTTTATCTCGATAAAACCGGCGATACTCTCGAGACCTTCAATGACCAGCAAGACATCAACCAGGTACTTGCCGATGCAGAGACCATGGTAAACTTTGGCTGTGACGGCGTTCTTTGGTGGGGTGTTATGGATCCGTTCTTCCAGGTTGGATGTCCGACTTATGACAACGCAGGCGTTTACTTTGCATTCAATGACTGCGCTCCCATGGGCACCGAACTCCGTGCCGAAATCCAGGATATGGAGTTCTTTGCCGGCTCCTGCTCCTGCGACAACACCCTTCTTGGAAGGCAGATGGGTGAAGCTGCTGTCGCTGACGGATGCAAGGTCGCTCTGATTTTTGCTAATGAGATCGGATCCACCGTTGTTGACCGTGCAATCGGTTTCCAGGAAGTCTTTGAAGCTGCTGGCGGCAAGGTCGTCGAGGTGTCGCATATTTCCGCCGCAGGTGGTGAACACATTGAAGCCACCCGTAACTTCCTCGCCACATATCCTGATATCGACTGCATCTACGGCGTATCCGTTGACTACATCACCGGCGCTTCCACCGTTACCGCTGGCAAAGACATCAAGCTCTACGGCACGGACGTTAACTCCGAGGTTCTGCCCCGTCTGCTTGACGGAACCTTCGCCGGCCTCAACGGCGGTCACTGGTGCTCCTCTTATGTCTCCTCTGCTCTGCTGATCAATGCAATGGATGGTCACAAGATCCTCGGCGCCGATGGCAAGCCCCTGTACCTCTACTCTCCTTCCGTCGTTGTTACACCTGAGAATGCTGATTATTATGAAAAGTACTTTATCAACGATATCCCGTTCCACTATGAGGATGTCCAGAATCTGCTCTACCGCAACAACCCCAATGTAACCTATAAGGATTTTGAAGATTTCCTCGCAAACTACAGCGTTGAAAACGTTGTGGCAATGCACGAAGGATAATTCAGTCCTTACTGATACAATTTCAACTGTTGAGGTTGTATCATACAAATATGATTTCCCAGCCGTTAACGGCTGGGAAATCATAATATTAAAATATGAAAGAGGTGCATTGGATAGTGAATGCAAAAGCCCTCGTAAACACGGATACCTGGTACGGCCGGCTTGTCAACCAGCTGATTTTTCCCATAATCATCGCCATTATAGTGGTAATAATGAATTTGATTACCGGAGGAAGAATGCTCAGCGGCAACGGGCTGTATCAAATCTTTGTCAGCAGTATTCTGAACGCCATCATAGGCATGGCGATTTCCTATACATGGTCTACCGGTCCCGATTTTGCAGTAGCTGCAGCATATATTCTTGCGGCAAATGTTGGTATCATTGCCACAGTGAAGCTTGGTCTGGGCTATTTCGGACTCTTTGGGGGGTCGATTCTGACCTGTATAGTTCTTCAGCTTATTTCCACCTGGCTCCGTATTAAGCTCAAACTCCCTTCTTGGGTTCTTGGTATGGCGATCTGTCTCATCTATGAGGCTTTCGGCGTGATGTACTCTCTTTGGTGCACAAAGCAGACTGTCGGCGGCGCACTGATTCAGCTCGGTCCGACAGACTGCAAGGGGATCGTAAGATTCCCTGCGGACTTTTTGCTTTGGCTTGGCGTGATCGTAGTGCTCATGCTCATTCAGAACAAAACTACATTCGGCCTGAATTATCGCGCAGTCTCCAGCAATATGGAGGTTGCTGAACATATGGGTATCAATTCCCGGAAAACTATCTACATTGGCGTTACCATCGGCGCAGCGCTCATGGGAATTGCTGGTGCTTTCAATGCTGCTAGTGCAAACTTAGTAAATACCACTTCGAACCTCGGTTCATTCGGACAAATTGCCAGAGGCCTTGCCGCATGGCTGTTGTCCTCGGGCATGCGCCGTATGGATCCAGTGCTCAGCATTGCGCTATCCTCCTTTGCCATCTCTGCTCTGTTCGTGTTCCTGACTTATCTGGGTGTTCCACAGGGAACCTGGATGAGTTTCTTCCTCGGAATGTTTATAGTTGTCTTCCTCTGTCTGGCTACAAGAAGCAATAAGAAGGAGGAGTGAGTTATGAGCGAGAAGGAGATATTATTTGAAGCGAGAGGCATATACAAGTCCTTCGGTCCGACAAGAGCAAATCAGGATGTGAATATAACGCTCCGCGCAGGGGAAATCCATGCACTTGCGGGGGAAAACGGCTCTGGAAAATCCACCTTAATTTCCATTCTCTGCGGAATGCAGAAGCCTGATGCAGGTGAGATGTTTGTAAAAGGTCAGCCTTATGCCCCGAAATCTCCTCTAGACGCCTATGCGAACAATATCGGTTTTGTTGTGCAGGAGCTTGGTATCATCAATGATCTACCCGTGGCCTATAATATTTATCTTGGAAACCTTGATCGCTATAAACAGGGACCCGTTCTGAATACAACAAGCATTTTCCGCGATGCGAAAGCAGAATTGGAAAAACATGGTTTCGATGTACCAGTACGTGAAATGGCGGGAAATCTCCCAGTTGAAAAGCGAAAACTCACCGAGATCACAAAAGCCATGACCGTTGATCCGGATATCCTCATTTTAGATGAGACAACTCAGGCATTATCATATGACACAAGACAGAAGCTGTATCAAATCATCAACGAGGAGAAAGAGAAAGGCACAGCAATTCTCTTTGTTACACATGATGTTGAGGAAATGTGTGAACTTGCGGATGTTGTTACTGTTCTTAGAGATGGACGTTTGGCGGCGGACCTATCTGGAGACGATGTAAACGTTGATAATGTTCGTCAGAAGATGGTAGGCCGAAAGGTAGAGGGTAACTATTACAGAGATAATATGGAGGCATCTGCACTGCCCGAGGTTGCTATTGAGGTGCGCGACCTTTCTCACGGGAAAGCCTTCAGAGGCGTTACCTTTGATGTTCATTATGGGGAGATAGTAGGAATATGCGGACTTTCTGACGCGGGTATACATGAACTTGGAAAAACGATCTGCGGAATACTCAAGGCATCGACCGGCACAGTTTATCTCCCGCGCACTAACGCATTCATAAAAAATCCGAAGGCAGCTGTGAATAACGGCATGGCGTATGTTCCCAAAGACCGAGACAGCGAAGCTCTGATGATGAAAACGACGATACATTATAATGAGCTTGTTCCATCGCTGACCGAGCTTTCCAATGCTGCAGGTATGATCATGCCTAAAGATGCAAGCAACCTTTCAGATACTGCTGCTATCGATTTCAATGTACGTTGTCTCGGAACCAACCAGGCTATAGGTGCTCTGTCCGGAGGCAATAAACAAAAGGTCAGTATCTCACGCTGGCTCGTGAAACAGAATCTTGATATCCTTGTTATGGACTGCCCCACACGCGGCGTCGATGTCGGCGTCAAAGCATATATATACAGCCTAATTAAGCAGCTCAAGGAGAAAGGTGTGGCGCTGATCCTCGTTGCAGACGAAATGGGCGAGGCTATCGGCATGGCAGACCGCATTGTTGTCCTGAAAGACGGAAAACTCAACGGCATACTGAATCGCCACCCTGGACTGGATGAGCACGAGGTTATTGAGGTGATGATATGAAACAGAAAAAAATAAACTGGTCTGAGCTTATTCCGCTTGCTCTGATGATTGTTCTGTTCATTGTTCTGGCACTGTTTTCTAAAGGCAAACTTCTGAAAGCAAAAGCAATAGAGTCGATTCTTAACCAGTCGATCGGTTATATCATCGGTGCGCTCGGAATGCTGTTCGTTATGTCCATGGGCCAGGTCGATATGTCAATGGGGGTCAATGTCTGCGTTTCTGCCACTGTTGCGTGGCTACTTGTTGGAGATTACGGCTGGTTTCCGATGCTGATTGTTTGTTGCATTGTAGGTGCGATGATCGGGGCGGTCAATGGAATTCTTTCAGCGGTTTTTAATGTTGACACATTTATGATTACCATTGCAATGCAGATAGGCCTCCGTGGACTAATCAATGTGTATTTCCAAAACAGCGAGACGGGACGTATCGTATTTGCCAAGAACATTCTTGCCTTTGACAAACTTCCCATTAAGCTGACCATTCTAATCCTGTTTACACTTCTTGTGGTGTATCTGTTTGAATTTCATCCCTTCGGATATCGGTGCAGAGCTATCGGCGAAAACGTTGTCTGTGCGCATGAAAGCGGCATCGACGTAAAGAAAACGAAGATTCTTGCGTTCATGCTAGCAGGTTTCTTCGGTGGTCTTGCAGCGCTCTTCCTCTGTTGCCGCACGGGCGGTATGACCCGCGAGACGGGCTCCGGCTTCGAGATGCGTATCCTGCTTGGCATGTTCCTAGGAGGAATGCCTGTAAGCGGCGGCATGGATTCCAGAATCTACAAGCTTCTGATTGGTATTCCGGGAATTATGATCATATTATCCGGGCTGAACATGATCAAAGGAGTTGGAACAGGCGAGTTTCAGCTCATCGAAGCGCTCATCCTTCTTGCTATTCTCCTGCTATCAAGAGTTATCAAGCAGGCAATGTATAATAAAGATATAGTTGCAATGGCAAAAGCTCTCAGCGAGGATGAAAAACGAAATCCGGGTAACCTTTAAAATACTCGCTATAAAAGAATCACGCATATATGACTTTAAAATTAGTTTGACGAA
>JAIKVS010000023.1 GCA_024685535.1 Oscillospiraceae bacterium
ACCTCTATTCAGTTTTCAGGGTACATCCCTGCAGTTGGTGTTTTTAACGGTGAGGGTCCACCTGTTCCCATTCCGAACACAGAAGTTAAGCTCACCAGTGCCGACGATACTTGTCTGGAGACGGACCGGGAAAATAGGTCAACGCCAACACAGAGCCGCTCAAACGAGCGGCTCTTTTTTTATTTTATGAAACCTTTCGCCGTATTTGTTGTATATAAGGGTGAGAGCTCTTTAAACAAGGAGGATCAGTATGGAAGACGAAATGATAGTTGATCTGTACTGGCAGCGTTCCGACCTGGCCATATCGGAAACTGATAAGAAATACGGGAGATACTGCCACAGCATTGCATATAATATCTGCGGAACGGATGAAGATGCGGAGGAATGTGTGAATGACACATGGCTTCGAGCATGGAATCTTATGCCTGATCAGCGACCCGCAGTACTGTCGGCATTTCTCGGCCGTATCACCAGAAACATCGCCATAAACTGCATTAAGGCGAAAACAAGACTCAAGCGCGGCGGAGGAGAAGCGGCTATTGCATTGGATGAACTTGAAGAATGCATCCCTGGGGGAACGGAACCGGAACGGGTTCTGGAGGAAAAAGAACTGGAGACAGCGATCGGCAGCTTTGTTTCAGGTCTGTCTGATGCTGAAAGAACGGTATTCGTTCTGCGATACTGGTATGTGGCATCAATAGATGAAATCTCAAAAAAGCTCAGATTCAGTAAAGGAAAGATCAAAAGCATTCTGTTTCGCACCCGCGGAAAACTGCGCAGATATCTGCAGGAGGAAAAACTATGCTAAATTCGCTTGTTCTTCTACGCGCTATGAACGGCATACATGAGGAGGATGTTGTCATGGCCGGAAACATTTATAATAATGAATATAAAGCAAATCATTTCAAACGTAACCGCATCATTACCATTGCGCTGGCTGCAGCGCTGATACTAGCACTGGGCACCACGGCTTATGCTGTGTACCGGGGAAGTATGAATACCAGGATTCCGGAGGAGGGTACAACGGATTATCATCTGCTTTACAGCGCAGAAAACGCTGAATCGCCGGAACTGCTCCATGTTGATTTTGACAGGACAAAGTTCGCAATGAGCTTCGATGTGCCCGCGGATGGCTGTTTTCCGGTATTTCGCGCATTATACCTGCCGGGCGAAGAAAACGGCTGGCACAATTCAAGCTTTTATGAAATGCTTGATAAGGCCAAGTACTTCGGGCTGCCATGGGAAATGAGACAGTTGAGCCCGGACCAGGTACAGATCATTCCCGATGAGACACCGGGGGTACTTCTGGCAGAGGCAGGGATGGACAGCAGCACGGCAAAGACATGGTATACAGATTATTTTTACCGCGGAAATAACGGAGATATGGCGTGGATCAATCTTTACGGGGGATATAAGCTCCATGGCAAGGAAGTGATACTCGGTGCATTTGCACCGGATGATACGAAGGTGGAAGTTTTCCGAGAGGGATCTCTCGGTGACAGCCAGCTGATCGAGGTTCAAATGTTTTACCCTGACGGAGCGGTCCACAGACACCTGTTTCTTTTCCAGCCGGAGAAATATTGGCTCCTTCAGATAAGCGGCTCAGGCGAAATATTTGATTTCACCGAACTTGAGCATATGGCTGAGGGGATTGAGATTCTGGAAACGGAGCTTGGGGCTAAGAGTTATGAGGATAAGATCGATTTTATCCACGCAGATCTTGCTGCAGGATAAGCGGAATCGATAATAAAAGAAAAACCACGGCACAGTTTGAACTGAGCCGTGGTTTTTTGTATTAACAGAGCCTATTTTTTCCTTTTTGCGTATGAGAACATCCAGAGCACAATCATCACCAATGCCACGATCACAACGATCGCGAGCACAGTATTCAGTATCCCGCTCGCTATGCCGGAGATCAGGCGGATCACGAAGACTACTGCAACTATAAGAAGAACCAGAGCCAGGGCTGGAATAAGGTATTTCCCGATATTCTTCATTTCTTTTCCTTTCTTTTTATTCCAACGGATTACCGAGTTTACTGAGAACCGTCTTAAAGTAAGCGGGAAGATCAGCGTTCACTACTGTCTCTTCCCCGCTGCGGGGATGCCTGAAATGCAGGGAAGACGCATGGAGGCACTGTCCTTCAAGACCTTTTTCGGGACAGGGAGCGCCGTACAGACCGTCTCCGAGGAGAGGATGGCCGATATAAGCCATATGGACGCGTATCTGATGAGTCCTTCCTGTCTCAAGTATACATTTGACCAGAGTATAGCCCCTATATCTTTCCACGACGTTCCAGTGTGTGACGGCAGGTCTCGAGCCGGTCTGCGTCACTGCCATTCGCTTGCGGTCAGTGCGGTGCCTGCCTATCGGAGCATCGACTGTGCCGCAGTCTTCCCGCATCCCGCCGCGGACAACAGCAAGGTATTCCCGGTAAAGACTGTGATCGGATAGCTGAGCTGAGAGCGCAAGATGTGAAAAGTCGTTTTTAGCGGCAATGATAAGGCCTGACGTGTCCTTATCGATTCTGTGGACTATGCCGGGGCGTTTTTCACCGCCTATGCCGGACAGAGAATCTCCGCAGTGGTACATCAGAGCGTTTACAAGGGTACCGTCCGGATGGCCGGGCGCCGGATGCACTACCATTCCTCTTGCCTTGTTTACCACGATAACATCGTTGTCCTCGAACACTATGTCGAGAGGTATATCCTGAGGCACAAGTTCGATATCATCCGGTTCGGGAATATATACTTCAAAGCATTCATCTCCCGTGCAACGGTAATTCTTTTTTACCGGCAGGCCGTCGAGCAGTACCGCGGAGGACTCGATAAGCCGCTGTGCCGCATTTCTCGAAAGTCCGTCCACTGAATGCGCAAGGAGAGCGTCGATACGTTCGCCGCTCTCCGAAGCATAAACAGTTATATATTCATCCATTACTTGAATTCAGCAAGGATATCATCGAGTGAAAATGCGTCATCAGAGCTCTTTGCCGGTGCCGCGGGCGCAGGTTCAGGTTTTGACGCAGGCGCGGGAGAAGGTGCAGCAGGCTCTTTGCGAACAGGAGCAGCAGGTGCAGCTTCTCTTGCAGGGGCGGGTCTGCGGACCTCGGCGGGAGCATCTGTCATAACGCCCTTGACCGCGGCATCAGCCTCAGCAGCCTTCTGAGCTGTGATCGCAGCATTGGCCTTTTCCCATTCCGCAAAGGGATCGGAGGAATCATACGCCGGTATAGATGAGGCAAAGGCAGGTGCGGAGGCGCTTACGCCGGAATACTCTGCGCTGCGCTGTCTTGCATCACGGTTTGCCTTGTACTGCTCAAACTGATCTTCGTATCTGCTCTGACGCTCTTTTCTTGTGGTCTTTGCATGAGGAGTGGAATTGAGCTTGTTTCTGAATCTGGGAGCGTTATCCTCCTCTTCCTCTTCGTAGACAGGCGCAGCGGATTCTGCCGGTGCGGGACGCTGTCTGCGAACTGGAGCGGGTTCCTCCTCGTATTCCTCGGCAGCTGCTCTGCGCTTAGAGACTTTACGGGGGGCAGGTTCCTCTTCCTCATATTCCTCTTTTGCCGGAGCGTTGCGCTTTGAAGCCCTGCGGGGAGCAGGCTCCTCTTCATATTCTGCAGCAGCAGCTCTGCGTTTAACAGCTTTCCGGGGAGCAGGTTCCTCCTCATACTCCTCTGCAGCAGCGGCTTTCTTCGCAGCCTTACGGCCGCGCTTTGCAGGCATAACGTCTTCGTCGCCGTCATACTCTTCATCGTAATACTCTTCGCCGCGTTTTTCCTTTTTACCGCCGAATATTATGCAGACGATAAAGAGGAGGCAGAAAACGCAGATGAAGATGTCAGCTACGTTGAATACCGGGAAAGACTTGGCAAAGTCGAACTGGAACATGTCCTGAACATAGCCGTAAAGAGCTCTGTCTATGGCATTGCCTATGCCGCCGGCGGCAACGAAAACCGCGCACCAGCGGGCGAGTTTACCGGAAATGAAGTTAGTTGCCAGACCGATTATCACCAGCACAGTGAATACTGCCGCAAGGATTACGAATATCTTTCCGGCGTTTGCCCCGCTGAGAAAGCTGAAGGCAGCTCCGTCATTATGAACGTTGATAAGATTGATGAGGCCGGGAACTAGCGCTCTGGCCTCTCCGCCGTAAACAAGGTTGCCGGCGGTCCAGTACTTGACCCACTGGTCAAGGATTATAACAAGAACACCGAAAATAGCATAAAGCATTGTTGAAATATCCTCCTTTGCTCCGGTGTATCACATCGGCTTAAGAAAAGACCTTTATCACTCCATATTTTTGATGACCGAAGAGCATCTCGGGCAGAGTCCGGTTTCGGGATCGGCCTGTTCAGTATGGATCCAGCATCTCGGGCATTTGGTTCCGGGAGCTTCGAAAGCGGATATTGAGAGTCCGCCGTTGCGAACGCCTTTGCCTTCAACAGCGCCAACGGGAATATCTCCGCCGATGAGACACTTTGAAACAATGAACAGTTCGGCAAGATCCATGGAAGAGACTTCATCGAGAAGGGCTTTTGATTCGGTATCGGAAGCGGAGAGCACAACTGCCGCATCCAATGGCTTGCCTATCCGCTTATCGGCACGGGCGGCTTCAAGAACACCGTTAACGTCATCACGCAGTGCCACGAGCCTCTCCCACTTAGCCATTACATCATCGGGAAGAGCATACGCTGTAAAAGGCGCATTCATGGTATTCAGCAGAACGTTGCGCCCGTCATCGCCGCTCCGGTGAGGCATGGAAAGCCAGACCTCATCGCAGGTGAAGGCAAGGATCGGTGCAAACATCCTTGTCATGCTGTCGAGGATGAGGAAGAGAGCGGTCTGGGCGCTGCGGCGCTTGAGACCATTCGTTTCCTCGCAGTAAAGTCTGTCTTTTATGATATCCAGATAGAAGCTTGAAAGCTCGACTACGCAGAAATCGTTTATGGCATGTGAAACCACATGGAACTCATAGTCATTATAAGCCGCGGCCACTTTTTCGATGAGCGCATTCAGTTTCGTAAGCGCCCAGCGGTCGAGTTCCATCATATCCTCGGGAGCAACAAGGTCATCGGCGTTAAAGCCGTTCAGATTACCAAGGCAGTATCTGGCTGTGTTGCGGAACTTCAGATAGGTCTGAGAAAGCTGTTTAAAGATATCTCTCGAGCAGCGGACATCCACATGGAAGTCGGATGAACCGGCCCAGAGCCTTACAAGATCAGCACCGAATTCATTTATCATATCTGCCGGGTCTATGCCGTTGCCAAGCGATTTGTGCATGGCATGACCTTCTCCGTCGACTGTCCAGCCGTGGGTGAGGCACTCCTTATACGGTGCGCCCATACCGAGAGCACCAACAGCTACGAGCAGTGATGACTGGAACCATCCACGGTACTGGTCTCCGCCTTCAATATACATGTTTGAAGGCCAGAAGCCCTGGTCACGCTTCATTGCGGCATAGTGCGTGGAGCCGGAATCGAACCAGCCGTCAAGAGTATCAGTCTCCTTGGTGAAGTGCTTTCCACCGCAGTGCGGGCAGACGAAACCTTCGGGAAGGAGTTCGGAAGCTTCCATATCGAACCAGGCATTGCTTCCTTTCTCCTCGAAGACGGAAGCGACGGATTCGATGGATTCTTCAGTGCAGACGGGTTTATGGCAATCGTCACAGTAGAACACGGGAATGGGGAGGCCCCAGCGGCGCTGACGCGAAATGCACCAGTCGGCGCGCTCGCGGATCATGGCGCCAATGCGGTCCTGACCCCATGCCGGGAGCCAGCGGACCGGCTCACAGGCCTTTATTGCCTCTTCTTTGAAAGAATCCACGGAGCAGAACCACTGCGGGGTGGCGCGGAAAATAATGGGGCTCTTGCAGCGCCAGCAGTGAGGATAACTGTGGAGGATCTCTTCTGAGGCGAAAAGGGCGCCGCTCTTCTTCATATCCTCTAGTATTATGGGATTGGATTCTTCCGTGCCGAGACCGGCATACTTTCCGGCATACTCGGTATGGCGACCGTGATCATCCACGGGGACCACCATCTCCATGCCGTATTTCTGGCATGTTACGAAGTCTTCTGCACCGAAACCAGGCGCTGTATGAACGCAGCCCGTGCCCGAATCCATGGTGACATAGTCAGCCAGAAGCAGGCGGGATGTCTTGTCAAGGAAGGGATGGGAGGCGAGCATATTCTCGAAGAAGCGTCCGGGATGAGATTCCAGGATCTTCCAAGTGTCGAATCCGCCTATCCGCATAACTTTTTCCACAAGGGGCTCGGCCATGATATAGCTCTCACCGTTCGGAGCCTTCACTATCGCATACAGTTCATCGGGATGGAGCGCAATAGCAAGGTTGCCGGGAAGAGTCCAGATGGTTGTGGTCCAGATAACGAAGCTGAGCTTGTCAAGTTCAAGATGGGAGAGTTTCCCGAGATCATCATTGATCGGGAATTTAACATAAACCGTGGTGCATGGATCATCCCGGTATTCGATCTCCGCCTCTGCAAGCGCTGTTTCGTCCTTTGCGCACCAGTACACCGGCTTGAATCCTTTGTAAATATGGCCGTTGCGGTACATTTTGCCGAATATGCGGATCTCGTCAGCCTCAAAGCCCTTATTCATCGTGAGATAGGGATGGTCCCAGTCTGCTACTACGCCAAGGCGCTTGAAACCTTCGCGCTGTACATCAACGTAGTGAGCGGCGTAATCATGGCAGGCAGAACGGAAATCCGCAACACTCATAGCCTTGTGGTTCAGCTTCTGCTCCTTGATTATTGCGCTTTCAATGGGCATGCCGTGGTTGTCCCAGCCGGGGATATACGGGGTGTAATAGCCGCGCATGGCATAGGAACGTATGATAAAGTCCTTGAGAGCCTTGTTCAGAGCGTGCCCCATATGGATGGCTCCGTTTGAGAAGGGAGGGCCGTCGTGAAGGGAAAAGCGCTCGCGGCCTTCATTCTTTTTGAGCATCTCATTATACAGATCTATGCTTTCCCAGTGTGCGAGCATCTCGGGCTCACGCTTTGGGAGCCCTGCGCGCATGGGGAAATCGGTTTTCGGGAGATTGAGGGTATTGTTAAAATCCTGTGACATATGATACTCCTAAAATGATTTATAAAAACGACACAGACGGGGCTGACGCATATAGCGCCGCCCCGCCGACTATAATCGAGGAGAACAGCCAGTCAGCATATCAGAGTGAGAAAGGCTGAGTGCTGCCGAAGTCTTTTCCGGAACGGGGTGCCGGTTTTGTATCGTCGAAAGTGTCGGACAGATCGAGCTTGAGTTCGGGCTCGGGCTTGATCCTGGAGACATTCTCTTCGATGGCGCGTATGGCCTCATCAACATCCTGCGTGGCGGCAACAGGCTTTGCCGCTTCCGGCTGACGTATTATACCCTTTTCGATATCATCGAGCTTTGTGAGCTGTGAAGTGAACAGTTCGCGCATCTGGGCAAAGAAGGAAGCAGCAGACTCGCGCGCGGCGGCAAGCTTCTTCTCCTGGGCCTCAAGCTGCTCAGGAATCGTTCCGAGACGGGATTTGACCTGTGCTTCAGCATCGCTGATCATCTGAGAAGAACGGGTACGAGCATCGTTCTCTATCTGTACGGCGAGTTTCTGAGCGGAAAGAACGGCCATGTTAAGGGCTTCCTCATTTGAACGGTATTCCTCTATCTTGTCGACAAGGACCTTCATTTTGCTCTTGAGGACAGCATTCTCCTTCTGGGCGTTCGTAATATCCTCGGCGATCTCTTCAAGAAAATCATCGACCTCAGACATATCGTAACCGCTGAGTCTTGCCTTGTTGAAAGTCTTTTCACGGATATCCTGAGCTGTAATCATAACCTTTCCACCTTTCAAAATAACTGAACCGGAGTTTTAATCAAAAGCGCTGCCGGTCTGTGTTCCGGCTGCGGCGTCAGCACCCAGGAGATCGACATTCTCCGGGGAGATGAAATACGTTTTAGCGGATACGGGAGTAATCTTACCGTGCAGTGCAAACACAATGCCCGACATAAAATCAAGCAGACGGCGCGCAGTCTCGGTGGGGAGACCTTCGAGAGTCATTACCAGGGAGCGGCTTCGTGCCAGATGGCCAACGAGTTCTCCGGCTTCATCGAAACTCTTGGGATTGAAAAGGATGACCTGTGATTCCTTTCCTCCGAAATTCACGGTGCGTTCTCTGATCGCGCGGTTTTCCTTCTTTATACGCTTTCCGAGGTTTCCGAACAAGCCGCCGGACATCTCCTCGTCGTCATCGTCGCTTTCAACAGGTTCAGGTGCTGCGGCTCCAGTAGCCTGCGAACCGAAAGCATTCTCAAACTCCATACCGGCGCTGGCAGCAGCCGCTGAAGAAGGACGGGGTTTTACAGTGACAGATCTGGCGGGTTTCTCAGATTCCTCAAAGAAATCGTCGTCTTCATCATAAGGCTGAGTAAGCTTTTTCAGTTCATCCAAAAAGCCCATAATTACATTTTCCTCCGAAATCAGATGTTGTAATTTCGCGGCCCGAATATTGCCGAACCTATCCTGACCATGTTCGCGCCGCAGGCTATGGCTGCTTCAAAATCTCCGCTCATGCCCATGGACAGAAAATCCATAGAGACATTATCGTATTTTTTTAAGCTGTTGTCAATAAAAAGCTGTGTCATTGCCTCAAAAAAGGGCACATTGTCAGCGGGATCCGAACAGATTGGAGGAATGGCCATTAGGCCTTTCACGCGCACGTTTCTGAAAGAGGAGATCTCATTCAGGACCGATGCCGTTTCTGCTGGTGGAAAGCCCCCTTTTGACGCCTCGCCGGCTATGTTGATCTCAATAAGGATATCCTGGATAAGAGATGCCTTTTCGGCACAGCGGTCTATCTCAGCAACCAGTGGAAGCGAGTCTGCGCTGTGGATTAGCTCTGCGACACCGACCACCTGACGGACCTTGTTCCGCTGGAGACGGCCGATAAAATGGAGCTTTGTACCGGAATATGCGTCCTGCCTGTTCTTCTCGAGCATCTCCTGAACGCGGTTTTCACCGAAGATTTTTATTCCGGAGGCGAAAGCCTCTCGGATACGCTGTGCATCGTTCATTTTGGAAGCGGCGATCACAGTGATCTCAGAAGGATCTCTTCCCGCGGCGGCAGCTGCGGAAGCAACGCGCGCAAGCACCGAAGCAACATTTTCTGAAATACCGCTCATATGATAATTCCTTCCCTTTTCAGCAGCTCCATATCGGCCGAAACATCAGCCTGGCTGCTGCGATCTATGCGCAGTGCGCCGCACCAGCGGCGAAACCAGGTCATCTGCCGCTTGGCGTAGCGTCTGCTTGACTGTTTTATAAGTGCAACGGTTTCTTCATATGAAGCAAGACCGTTAATATACATTACAGATTCCTTGTAGCCTATGGCCTGCATCGCTGTGCACATCGGATCGGTACCGCGAGCCATAAGGCTGCGGACTTCATCCAGAAGGCCGGAGACCATCATATCATCGACTCTGCGGTCGATCCTGTTATAGAGGATTGAGCGGTCTGCGAAGCCTAAAACGATTTTTACAGCCTCATATCTTGGCGGAACTGAACGGGATGCGACATCATGCTCTGTAATGGTCAACCCAGTAAGTTCATATATCTCCAGCGCCCGTATGATACGCCGCCTGTCTGAGGCGGCGAGTTTTTCAGCTCTCATCGGGTCGATTTCGCTCAGCCGCGCAAGCATCGCATCACCGCCAACGCGGTCATATTCTTCGTTTAGGGCTGCCCTCAGAGCAGGGTCTCCGCTTTCAGCGAAGCTTCTGCCGGACAAAAGAGAATCAATATACAGGCCGGTCCCGCCTGTGATAACGGGGATGCGTGACCGTGAAATGATATTGTCACAACAGGCGGTGGCTTCTTCAACATATCTTGCCACCGAGAAATTTTCGCCGGGGTCCGCTACGTCAAGCATATGGTGAGGCACTGCGGAGCGCTCTTCAGAAGTTGCCTTGGCAGTGCCGATATCCATCCCGCGGTATACCTGCATGGAATCAGCAGAGACTATCTCTCCGCCGATCTCCAGGGCAAGAGCTATGGAGAGAGCGGTCTTGCCGGAAGCAGTAGGCCCGGCGATAACATAGACTTTTTCTGCCATAGTCAGACTATGCGCCTGAAGCGCTTATCCAGATCCCGACCGGGGATGCGGTATGATACAGGTCTCCCGTGCGGGCAGTAAAGCACGGCACCGGAGAGCACGGCAGCCGTGACCCGTTCAAGCTCGGCGGAAGATGTATCCCATCCTGCCTTGATAGCAGCCTTACAGGCAACGGTATGCAGTATCTCGTCCCGTGCTTCATCCGGGGACGGTGCTTTCCCGGATTTGAGCTTTTCGCAAATCTCCTCGATCGAAGGGACCACATCGGAGGGATACATGTCTGCCGGAAGTGCCCGTATAACAAAATCGCAGTCGGCAAGAGCTTCGATCTCAAAGCCAAGCGAAGAGAGAAGCTCGGCATGGCTGGTGAGCAGTTCTGAATCTTCGGCGCTGAGACGGACCGGGACCGGCTCGAGCAGGATCTGCGCAGCAGGTCCTGATGCATTTTCTTTAAGGCTGTCGAAAAGCATGCGCTCATGCGCCGCGTGTTTGTCGATGAGGATTACCTCATCATCGAGCTCTACAACAATGTATTTCTTAAACAGCTCTCCCACTATCTTGTGGTTAGGGATCGATAACTTATCAACATTTTGAACAGTGTTTTCAACAGTTTCTGCCGTTTTTTCGGCCGGAAGCCTGTCGCTGCGCGGCTTTTCAGGCTCCGGAGATACAGGTGCCGGACCGGCTGAGGAAACGGAGGAGAAGGGAGAGCCGAGATCTAGCTTTGTCTGATAGGTCTCGCGTGGGGCGAAGAACTCCGTATCGTTTCTGCCGGGCTCTTTTTTCCGGGGAGTTGCAGAGTAAGCGGTCTTTCTGTAATCCTCAGAGGAAAGACTCTTATAAAAGCCGGTTTTTTTCCCGAGGAGAGCCTCGGTGGATGGTGACGGCGCTATGTCGGCGTTCCTTTTCTCTGTCTCCAGAGCGGAGAGCACGGAATAGTATACGAGGTCGAACACACGTTTTTCCTCGCTGAATTTCACTTCGGTCTTTGCAGGATGGACATTTACATCCACACTGCCGAAGGGGATGCTGAGATACAGGACACAGCCCGGGTATTTCCCAGAGAGCATCGAATTCCTGTAGGCCTGTTCGAGAGCGGTCTGCATAAGGACCGAGCGGATAAACCTGCCGTTGCAGAAGAAAAACTGTCCGCCTCTGTTCCCGCGGCATGCCGAAGGAGAGCTGACATAGCCCTTTAATATGAGGCCTGAATCCTCACCGGAACACTCAAGCATATCCTTTGCAGTCTCACGGCCGAGAACGGTATATATGCAAGAATCGATACGTGTATCACCTGGAGAGAAAAACTGTTCTTCCCCGTCCCGTATAAAGCGTACAGAAACATCCGGATGGGCCAGAGCACATCGTATGGCCGCAGCCTGACAGGCAGATGCCTCACTTCTGTCGGATTTGAGGAACTTCCGTCGTGCGGGAGTGTTATAGAAAAGATCGCGGACTATTATATTTGTGCCCTCGGGACAGCCGACCGCCTCCATCTCATCGATCTCGCCCGCAGTGAGTTTTACAAGCGTCCCTTCAGACGTGCCTTTCAGCCTTGTCCGGAGCTCTATGCGGGAAACTGCTGAGATGGCTGCAAGAGCCTCACCGCGGAAGCCCATTGTTGAGATGCATTCAAGACCGTGTTCGTCGGAGAGCTTGCTGGTGGCATGGCGCATGAAGGCGATGCCGGCATCCTCAGGTGATATGCCGCAGCCGTCATCTGTTACGCGTATGTAGGTGGAGCCACCGTTTCTGATCTCTATGCTGATGTTCTTGGCTCCGGCGTCGAAAGAGTTCTCGACCAGCTCCTTCACAACGGAGGCCGGCCGTTCAACGACCTCGCCGGCAGCGATCAGATCCGCCACATGCGGAGAAAGTATGTTTATCACGGACATATGAAAGCCCTCCGAAAGTATTCCTGCAGCTGATAATTATACATTAATCGAGTTGAAACTTCCACTTCTTTTATGCTAATATAATCTAATCGAAAACAAAGGGAAACAGACGATGACAAAAAGCACGAAAACTATTGAAAGTTCGCAGATAGACAGGCAGCTGGAACTGTGCGGAAAGCTCAGAGAGAAACTCCGGTGCGATGAGAAGAGCCTTCTTGCGATGGTGGATACATACGGCTGCCAGCAGAATGAGGCGGACAGCGAGAAGATAAGAGGATACCTGGCCGAAATGGGCTTCGGATTCACTCAGGATGAGTTTGCGGCGGATATAATAGTCGTAAACACCTGTGCGGTCAGAGAGCATGCGGAAATGCGCGTGCTGGGAAACGTCGGTGCGCTGAACCATACGAAAAAGGCAAAACCCGGCCAGATAATATGCGTCTGCGGGTGCATGGTGCAGCAGGAGCATATGGCAGCCAGGATAAAGATGAGTTACCCGATAGTGGATCTGGTGTTCGGTCCGCATGAGCTTTGGCGCTTTCCGGAACTGCTGCTTGAGGTTCTGGAGAGGCATAAAAGAGTATTTGCCACCGAAAAGGACGACGGTGCCGTTGCAGAGGGCATTCCGCTCAGACGCGACGGGAAGGTGAAGGCCTGGCTTTC
>JAIKVS010000046.1 GCA_024685535.1 Oscillospiraceae bacterium
ATATATGAAAGACCAATGGATATTACGTCAGGGTCGTTCGTGAAAATGTTGAAGAGCTGTGTCGGGAACAGCACCAGCACTGCTGACAGAACAGTTCCTATCGCAAGAGAAAGAATCATTACAGTCCTTATTATCTTTGGAACACGCTCGTAATTGTTCGCACCGAGATTCTGACCGATCATCGTTGAGCCGGAGGTGTTCAGAGAGCTGCTGAGCATATTTGAAATTATGGCTATCTTGTTTGCTATGCCTGCAAATGCGGATACAGCTACGCCGTAGGAATTGATGAATGAATTAACGAAGAGCTTGCTTACCTGCACTGACATTGATTTGAGAGCCATCGGTATTCCGAGCTTAAGGAGCGATACGAGCATGATGGGGTCGGGATTTATAAAGTCAGAAAGCGAAAAGGACAGCCCGAACAGATCTCTGCGGCGGATAACAAGCACGGCGCAGCACAGAAAGCTGAAGCCCTGACTGATAACTGTCGCGAGAGCGGCGCCAGCTGCACCCATCCTGAAGCCCATAACGAACAGGAGATCCAGGATCACATTGGCCACTGAGGCGATGCCGATGAAAACGAAAGGATGTCTGGAATCGCCAAGACCTCTGAGCACGGCGCTTGAAGCGTTATATCCGAAAATGAACACAAGCCCGTAAAGGCAGACGGTCATGTAGTTATATGCTTCCTGCCAGGCTTCGGCAGGAGTATTCATCAGTCTCAGCAGCGGTGCTCTAAGCAGATAGAACAAAAGCCCCAGCGTAACGGCGCAAAACAGCAGGAAAGAGAACAATGCAGCAACAAATCTGCTTATGCTTTCACGCTTTCTGGCTCCAAGATACTGGGAAATTATCACCTGGCCGGCGTTTGCAAAGCCCATTGCGATGAAAGTGAGGAAAGTTATTAAATCGCCGCCGACAGAAACGCCTGAAAGGCCGACCTTTCCCATCACGTGACCGACGATGATCATATCCACCATGTTGTAGACAGCCTGAAGAAGACTTGCCAGGAAAAGCGGAGTGGCAAATCTGAGCAGAGAGGACGCTATGGGTCCTGATGTAAAGTCAGTTACAAAACTCTTTTTTCCCAAAACCGGTCCTCCTTCCCTTCAACATTGCGCCAGGCTTTCCGTATGATTTTAACAGATTCTGTCAGAATGTCCAGCGGAAATAAAACCGGGTCAGGATAGAAGAGCTTTAACAGATAAGCCGTTGAATTTTGGATAGTTCGATGTTAATATTAATCATTCAGTAATCTCAGCATGAAAAGCGAGGGATGATATATGACAGACACTCCGAGAGGCAGAGAAAAAAACATAAGCGGCCGGAGCGAAAACATAGATAGAAAAGGTCAGGGACTCGGCACCGGACCGGTAGGAAACCAGCAGGGTTACAGCGGCAGGCCCGGAACGGCTTCCGGCCAGGGGAACGAACCTCACGCTCCGGGAAACCGTCCCGGAGAGAGGGATATAAATTTTAATGCTCCTGTAAGACCGAGAAGGGGAGGCTTGAAGCTGAGTCCGATAATGATAATCGTTATCATTATCATCGGGTTCTTCCTGCTCAGGAGCTGCTCTTCAGGTTTAAGCTCAGGTTCCGGTTCGTCCGCAGATTCATACAGCATCCCTTCCGGTTCCTACAGCAGCAGTTCCGGCGGATCATCAGGCAGCAGCTCCGGCGGTCTGGAGACGCTTCCCACCAATGATAAGCCCGGCGGCTATGGCTATGGATCTATCTTCGGCCAGGGCAGTTCGAGCAGCTCTTCATCAGTCAGCAGCTCCGGATCAGGTACCTCTTCAGGATACGGCTATGGCAACGGATACAGTTACAGCAGCCTTTTCGGCAACTCAGGCTACAGCAACAGCAGCGTATCCTCCGGCTGGTCACTTTCGAGCAATACTGGCAAACTGGACAGCTCGGTGGCATCCGGTGCCCGTAAAAAGTTCACTTCAATAAAGGGCGGCGGCAAGGACAAAGTCACTGTCATGGTGTATATGTGCGGCACAGACCTTGAGTCGCAGAGCGGTATGGCTTCGGCAGACCTGAGAGAGATGGCGCAGGCGACCATAGACGACAAGGTCAGTATCATCGTTTATACCGGCGGATGCACAAGATGGCAGACAAGCGGGATAAGCAACCAGGTGAACCAGATCTACAAGGTCGGCGCAGGCTCAATAAAACGCCTTGAGAGCAATATGGGCAATGCCGCTATGACAAATCCCGACACACTCTCCACCTTTATCCAGTACTGCGATAAAAACTACCCCGCAAACCGCAATATGCTCATCCTCTGGGATCACGGCGGCGGATCTATCAGCGGCTACGGCTATGACCAGAAGTATTCACCCAATGCCTCCATGACTCTCGAAGGTATCCAGAAAGCACTGCGAAACGGCGGAGTGGACTTCGATTTCATAGGTTTTGATGCATGTCTCATGGCAACAGTCGAAACAGGACTCGTCTGTGCAGACTATGCAGACTATCTGATAGCGTCCGAGGAGACTGAGCCCGGCTACGGATGGTATTATACCAACTGGGTCACAAGCCTTTCAAAGAACACCTCGCTTCCGACACTTGAACTCGGCAAGATGATAGTTGACGATTTCGTCAGCTACAGCTCAAGGTATGCTTCAGGTCAGAAGGCAACGCTCTCCGTAGTTGATCTGGCGGAACTTGAAAAGACAGCGCCCGACAGCCTTAAAAACTTTGCTTCCTCCATTTCCGGCCTTATCTCGGATGATAACTACAAGACGGTTTCCGATGCCCGCAGCAGCGCCAGAGAATTTGCGACATCCACGAAGATCGACCAGATCGACCTGGTGAGCTTCGCGAACAAAGTGGGCACGGACGAGGCCAAAGAACTTGTGGATGTGATGCTCGGTGCGGTGAAGTATAATCAGACTTCCACCAATATGACAGACGCATACGGGCTTTCCATCTACTTCCCTTACAGGAAGCTTTCCTATGTTGATAAGGCGTCATCGCTTTATAACAGCCTCGGGCTCGATGATGACTACATGAAAGCCTGCCAGGAATTTGCAAGCCTTGAGACCGGCGGTCAGGCGGCTTCCGGCGGCAGCACGAACCCGCTGTATTCACTGTTCGGAGATTATTCAGGCTACGGAAGCTATGGATCTTCGAGTTCCGGTTCAGGATATGGCAGTTCTTCAGGCTATGGTTCCGGTTACGGATCCGGCTACGGCTATGGCTCAAGCGGCTCTTCCTACTCGGGAGGCGCCTCATCCGGTTATTCAAGCTCCCAGTATTATTCATCCACAGACCTTCTCACAGGACTGCTCTCAGAACTGCTCTCCGGCAGCTACAGAGGTATCAGCGGTATAGAGGAAAGCTCCGGATTCCTCGGCAGGAGCCTCAGCGTTGAGGACACTGCAGACTATATAGCCATGAACCACTTCGATTACGACACACTTGTGTGGCAGGATGATGGCAGCGGAAATCTCACTATGCCTCTCAGCGGAGACCAGTGGGCGCTTGTTCATGACCTTGAGCTGAACGTATTCTATGATGACGGCAAAGGCTTCATAGATCTCGGCCTCGACAATGTTTATGATATCTCCGATGACGGGGTGCTTTCCGGAAACTACGACGGCACCTGGACCGGTATCAACGGCAGGGCGGTGGCCTATTACCATGAGGATACCGTGGATGACGGGGAAAACTGGACAATGACCGGAAGAGTTCCTGTTTTGCTCAATGGCGACAGGGCAGAGCTTGTGCTCGTATTCGACAATGATAACCCTAAAGGATATGTTGCCGGCGCGCGCAGGATATATAATAAGGGCGAGACGGAGACTGTAGCCAAGGGACTTGTTCCTGACCTGAGCGGAACTATCGGAAGCTATACTGAAGGTGACAGCATAAAGTATGGTAAAGCGTCCGGGATTGGAGATCTGTCCGCGCTGAAGAAGGGCGACAGGATAGACTTTGTCTGCGATTACTACAGCTACGACGGAAAATACCTCGACAGCTATGTCTTCGGAAACGGCATAACATATACGGACAGACTGGAGATATCATATGTGTATCTGCCTGACACGTCCAAAGCCAATGCCGTATACAGGTTCACCGATATCTATGATCAGAATTACTGGACACCGGTGATGCCTGTAACGGAATGAATTAACAAATATATGAAAGCGCACAGTCCGAAGACTGTGCGCTTTTTTGTTTCCCGGGAAGTTGAAAAATCCTGTCCGGTCATATATTATTTAATAACAGATAACTGTTCCGGTAAGAGGAGGCATATACGAATGGGAATAGTTGTAGTCGGGACCGTGTTCGTGGATATAAAGGGTTTTCCTTATGATGTTTATAATCCGACAGGCAGGAACGCAGGCACGGTGGAAATAGTCCACGGCGGCGTCGGAAGAAATGTGGCGGAAGATATCGCCAACGTTGAACTGCGGCCGACATTCGTCAGCATGGTGGATGATACCGCCAGCGGCGCTGAAGTGCTGCAGAAGCTCGGAAAGCATAAAGTGAATACCGACTATGTGGCAGTCGCTCCTGACAGCATGGGTATATGGCTCGTAGTGTTCGACAATACCGGTGATCTTGCGGGATCCATCTCAAAAAGGCCTGACTTTTCAGCGCTCGACAGGATGATCGCTGAAAAGGGAGACGAGATATTTGCCGATGCCGACAGTATTGTCCTTGAGGTAGATCTGGAAAAGGACATAGTCAAAAAGGTCCTTTACTTTGCCGAAAAATACAACAAGAAAGTATTCGGCGTGGTGTCGAATATGGTGATAGCCTCTCAGCGCAGAGATTTTCTGCAGTCCATGGACTGCTTCGTGTGCAATCTGCAGGAGGCGGGGATCCTCTTCGTGGATGATTTCTCTGAGATGTCTCCGGAAGATCTTAAGACAGAGCTGCTTGACCGCATAAAAAAGGCCGGTATCCGTTCAATGGTCGTTACGATGGGAAGCAAAGGCTCGGTATTTGCCTCTGTGGACGGAGAATGCGGCTATTTTCCGCCGGAAAAAGTTAAGGTCCGCGATACGAGCGGTGCCGGAGACGCTTTCTGCGCCGGGGTTTCAATCGGCCTTACCTACGGGAAATCGCTGGAGGAATCCGTAAGGATAGGAACACAGCTTGCAGCCTCGGTGATAACCATTTCAGAGAGCACCTGCCCGCGTTTCCAGCCTCAGGAGCTGGGACTGGAGATCTGATCTGGCAGACTGTTCAGGACGGGGACAGCGGTTCAGCGGGAATCGTTGTCCTCGTCTATTTTTCTGCTCCAGTCGGCGGCAATGGGACTTCCTACCCTTGCATGGAGAAGAGTCTCGCTGACGGCCTCATATACCACCGCGGTGCCGCGCTTGTCCGCACGATAGTTTGCGGCTCTGTCCGCTCGGATACCTACTCTCGATGCGGTCTCCACGGCATCGATGTTTGCGGCGAGGAAGAGGAATTCCCAGCTGTATTTTTCCTTCTCATGCTCGATCATTTTCTTGACTGTTTCGCTGTCGAAGCTGCGGCTAGCGTTTTCCATGCCGTCCGTCATGATAACGAAGGTTGTATGCTCAGGAACGTCCTCCGGCCTTGCGTACTTATGGATCTTTGCAATGTGCCGTATGGTGCTGCCGATGGCGTCGAGCAGGGCTGTGCAGCCGCGCACGTAATAATCCTTTTCGGTCATTGCGGGGATCTCGCTGAGATCGACCCTGTCGTGGATGCGCTCAAAATCGCTGTCGAAAAGGACGGTGGTCACAAAGCATCTGCCTTCTATGGACTTCTGATTTTCGATAAGGGAATTGAATCCGCCTATCGTGTCTCCCTCAAGGCCGCTCATGGAGCCGCTGCGGTCGAGAATGAAGACCAGTTCTGAAATGTTGTTTTTCATGATAAAACCTCCTGTACTGTTTTATGGTCACAGTATAGGAGGTTTTCACTGCGTTATGGTCGCCCGCGAGGCGACATTTTACTGGCCGAGAATACTCTGGTCATAAGCGAAGAGAGTCTCGTTTATATCAAAGATGTTGTAGTTATGCTTTTCAATGAAATAGGAGATGATAACATCGGACAGATTGCTTTTTGAAAGGGCGTAGCCGGCTTTCATGAGGAGCTCGTCCGTTTCCTTTCTGCTGAGCTCAAGCGCTATCGCAAAGGCTATCGCCGTAGGCTTGCTGGGCTTGTAGGCGACATCTCCGCGGATCTTTGAGAAGAGTTTTCTGTCTATGTTGGCTTTTTTATAGCACTGGGCATCCGTGATGCCTAGTTCGTCTATCTTCCTCAGAAGCATCTGCTGGAAGCTTTCGTCAAGCACGAATTCCGGCTTTTTAGAGTAATGAATAGGTGCGGTCATCGACAGGTGCGATGCTGAGACTGCAGGCTTCTTAATAGCGGGAATTGGGGCGGCATCCGGTGGCGAATTCGGATATTCAGGTGTTTCCTCTAGAGTCGGGGCACTTATAGCTTCTTCCGCACTGAAGGCGGCACTTTCATAAAAAACAGGTGCATTGGCTGATATGTTTTCTTCCCGGTATTCAAATACACGGCGCCTGCGGTAACGGTCCTGCTTCTCGCGGAGATCTGTGAAGTTATCATCGATATACTCACGGATATCCGTTGAGAGCTTGTGGCCAAGAGAAACGCTCTCTTTACCGAAAACCACAAGATATATCAGCATATCGGTATCGTGTTCCATCAGGAAATCGCCTATTGTGTCAACGGCTACCTTCATTGCTTTGTCCTTTGGATAGCCGTATGCGCCGGAGGAGATCAGAGGGAAGGCGACAGATTCGCATTCATTGTCGAGTGCAAGTTCAAGAGAAGTGCGGTAGCATGAGGTGAGCAGCTCTTTCTCGCCTCTGTCGCCGCCCTTCCATCGCGGACCGACAGTATGGATGACGTATTTACAGGGCAGGTCATATGCCTTGGTTATCTTCGCGTCACCTGTCCTGCAGCCGCCGAGCGTCCTGCATTCTTCAAGCAGCCCGGGACCGGCAGCCCTGTGGATCGCGCCGTCAACGCCTCCGCCTCCGAGCAGAGATGTATTTGCCGCATTTACTATTGCATCTACTGTCATTCGTGTTATATCGTTTCTTACCAGCTGAAAAGGCATTTTAAGGCAGCTCCTTTGCAACAATTGTGCTTTTCCGTTATTTTATAACAGTCTGCAGGGAATAATCAAGGGGCTCCCGCAAATGGATGCGAAGAGCCCCGGAGGGTTTATCCGTAGTATCAGTTTGTTATAGTGTGCAGATCATATCTGGCCGCCGGCGTCAGGGAATCCTCTTTCGGGGAAACCGCCGTCCGGATGTCCTTCGCCGATGTCAGGCCTTTGGCCGGGAAGTCCTCCCTGGCCATTCCATTCTCCGCTGTCTCCGTTCCGGTTCCCGCGGTCTCCGTCCTGAGCGCCCTGATCTCCGTTCTGGCCGTTCCAGCCGCCATGTCCGCCCCAGCCTCCGCCGGGACCGCCCCAGCCCATTCCGCCCATCATCTGGTTAGGAAGAGAGCTGACCTGCTGGCCGTTGCAATATACTGTGCCGCCGTTTATGACACCTGAGCCTTCATAATCGAAGGTGGAGGAGCCTGTAACATTTACAATGCCGCCGTTGATGATTATATCCCCGTTGGAGTCTACGCCGTCAGTATCTCCGGCTCCCATCGTTATGGTTATGTCTCCGCCGTTTATCTCAACACACGGGTTCATAGATGAAGATTTTCTCGCAGCATTTATCCCATCGTCACTTGCTTTTAAGTTCAGTGTGCCGTTGTTAATCTGCACCTGAGTGGCCTCGATTGCCTCTGCAGCGCTTATCTCAATGCTGCCGCCGTCGATCTGGATACAGGAGATGGCATGGATGCCGTCGTCACCGGCGCTTATGTTCATGCTGCCGCCGCAGATATATACATAGCCGAGAGTGTCGTCATCGTCATTATCGGCATGAAGAGCATCTTTTCCGGCTTTCACTGTGAGCGAACCGTCTGCGATGCGGATGGAGTCATTTGCCTCGATGCCATGGGATGCGGCGGTGATAAGATATGTTCCGCCGGTGATCTTCAGGTCGTCTTTGCCAACGATGCCGTGCGCGCTCGAGGATACGGTGAGTTGTGCCGTACCGTTAAGAACGAGGTCTGAGCGGGAAAAGATGACGCCGTCAGTCTTAATGTCTCCGTCACTGACGAAGCTGCCTGTGACAGAAAGGGAGCTGTCAGATCCGACGGTGACAAAGACCTTGTCAGCCGTCCTAACATATATGCAGGGGAAATCTGAATTTGTGATGCTG
>JAIKVS010000047.1 GCA_024685535.1 Oscillospiraceae bacterium
TAAAGCCAAAACAATCCTCCGGGCTCGAAAGGATCCCGTTCTCCCGGCATATCTTCTGAAAAATTCCGGTCAGTTCTTTCGCATCAGGACTAGGCAGTTCATACGCATTGCCGTATCTCTCCATATACTTTTTCTTAAGGCCGGGAAAATGCTTATCCAAAGCCGCATAATAGTATTCCCTGTCGCCCTCCCTGAGAGTAAGCCCCATGCCGAAATCAATGACTCCCCTGACTCCCGCTCTGACGCACTCATTCAGTATAGCAGTGATATTCTCAACAGAATCATTTATGAACGGAAGAACAGGAGTAAGCCACACAAGTGTCGGAATGCCTCTTTCACGCATTTCCATAAGCACTTCGATCCTGCGCTTTGTATTGCAGACGTTCGGTTCAAGTATGCCGCACAGGTCATCATCATAGGTGGTAAGCGTCATCTGGACAACACATTTTGCCGAACGGTTGATCTCATCGAGCAGGTCAATATCCCTAAGGATACGGTCGGACTTTGTCTGGATCGCCGCTCCAAAGCCATAGTTCAAGATGATCTCAAGGCACTTTCTTGTAAGCCGCAGTTCCTCTTCACAGTGCATATAAGGATCTGACATGGCGCCTGTGCCGATCATGCATCTTTTTCTTTTTGATCTCAATGCCGCTTCAAGGAGTTCAGGTGCATTGCATTTTACCTCAACATCTTCAAAGTGATGCGTGAACTGATAGCATTTGCTTCTGCTGTCGCAATAAATGCAGCCATGAGTGCATCCGCGGTAGATGTTCATTCCGTAATGTCCGCCGCTTCCGGTCAGTATGGTCTTTGCATCAACAAAATGCATCTGAAACACTCCTGTTTATAATCCTGTTTGACATTGATCTCTCGATCAGGCTTCTGCAGATATGATCTATAAAAGACTAATACATCAAAATGATTAAATCAACAGAAAAGAAATCTTTCAATAATTTACATCTGCATATCAAAAAAGTGGTACCCGTAAGAGTACCACTTTCTGTTGTTTGGTAAACCGGCAGATCAGCGCTTGCTGAACTGCGGAGCGCGACGGGCTGCTTTGAGACCGTACTTTTTACGCTCTTTCATTCTCGGATCGCGGGTCAGGAGACCTGCATTCTTGAGAATGGCGCGGAAACTGTCGTCAACAAGGAGAAGAGCGCGGGCAATGCCGTGGCGCACTGCGCCGGCCTGTCCGGATACGCCGCCGCCTGCGACAGTGGCTTCGATATCGACCTTGCCGAGGGTGTTGGTCGCAACCAGAGGCTGACGAACAATAAGCTTGAGGGTATCGAGGCCGAAGTAATCGTCGATGTCACGGCCGTTGATGGTGATGACACCGGTCCCGTTGGGGATGAGATGGACACGTGCTACGGAGGACTTTCTGCGGCCTGTTCCGTAGAGATAGGGGCGCTTGGTCTTATAAGTTGCCATTATTCATTTTCCTCCTTAATTAACGGTCCCAAACTTCGGGCTTCTGAGCCGTGTGGTCGTGCTCCGGACCTGCGAAAACTCTCAGGCGCTTGAGCTGCCACTGGGCGATGGTGTTCTTCTGTAGCATTCCGCGGACAGCAAGACGCATGGCAAGCTCAGGCTTTGTGGCCATAAGGGTCTTGTACTTGGTCTCTTTCAGACCGCCGGGGAATCCGGAATGTGTGCGGTAGTATTTCTGCTCGAGTTTCTTTCCGGTGAGGACCGCATCCTTTGCGTTGATGATGATGACATAGTCACCGCAGTCAACATTGGGAGTATAGTCGGTCTTGAGTTTGCCGCGAAGAATATCGGCAGCTTTGACAGCGGTCTCGCCCATGGGTTTTCCCGCCGCATCAAGGATATACCATTTGCGAACAACGGCTTCCTTGGTAAGCAGAGTCGTAGACATTATTTGTCCTCCAGTTATGAATAATAAATAATTTGACATTCAATACGTTTGAGAATAGAATTTCTCAATATAAAGCGGCAAACCGCCTGAAACCACTGCATTTCTCAAACGCGCTCCATTTTTATACCACAGTGTCAAACACATGTCAACATCAAAAATAATTTTGAATATATATACTCGTAAATTCTTCAAATTACTATAAAATACTCTCTGATCCTTTAATTCATTTTATTGATTGAGGTTTTTATGAACAGAATACTCAACGAATTCACAGGCACCGTCCGCAGGGCAGTTGACGACTACGGAATGATTAATGATGGGGACAGGATAGCCGTCGGCGTTTCAGGTGGGAAGGACAGCCTTCTGCTGCTCGTGGCTCTGAAACATCTTCAAAGCTTTTATCCCAGGCATTTCGATCTTGAAGCGATCACGATAGAACTCGGCTTCGAAGGAATGGATTTCACCCCCATTGCCGAAATGTGCTATTCTCTTGATATCCCCTATTCAAGGATAAAAACCGACATTAAGGAAGTAGTCTTCGATGTGCGCAACGAAGATAATCCGTGTTCTCTCTGTGCAAAGATGCGGCGCGGTGCGATAAACGGGGCAATAACCGAAAGAGGAATTCATAAGCTGGCGCTCGGGCACCATTTTGACGATGCCGTGGAGACATTCATGATGTCACTTCTCTTTGAGGGCAGGATAAGCTGTTTCCGCCCGGTCACATTTCTTGACCGCACGGGCGTTACCCAGATAAGGCCGCTCATTTATGCCGGAGAGCAGAAGATAGCTAACGTTGCCCAAGCGTTGGAACTCCCTGTTGTAGAAAATCCCTGTCCGCAGGACAAGACCAGTAAGCGCTGGGAGATAAAACAGCTTCTCAGCAAAATGGCTTCCGATTACCCCGATATGAAGTCAAAAATATTCGGTGCCATGCAGCGGCTCCCCCTTGAGGGATGGGCTCCGGCTCCGAACATACACGATATAAGAAACCACGCGTAAAAACGCGTGGTTTCTTTTTATATGGCTTTCTGTGATTATTTATCGAGTCCGAGTTCTTTGATGGCTTCCTTGCGGGATACGTTCCAGCGGCCTTTTTCATCGACTCCGAGGAACTTGATATAGGTCTCGTCACCAATGTTGAGAACGTCCTCAACCTTCTCGGTGCGCTTATACTCAAGGTCCTTTATATGGCACATGGCATCCTTGCCCGGCTTGAGCTCGATGAATGCGCCGAGATTGGATATTATACGGACTACCTTGCCCTTATAGATGGCGCCGGTTTCCGGCTCGAAGACTATGTCCTCGATGGTGCTGCGGGCAGCGCGGCAGGCTTCAATATCCTGAGAGGCGATATAAATATTGCCGTCGTCATCGATGTCTATCTTGCAGCCTGTGTCAGCCGTGATCTTCTGAATGACTTTTCCGCCGGAGCCTATTACCTCGCGGATCTTGTCGGGGTTGATACGCATCTGGATCATCTTCGGAGCAGTCTTTGCAAGCTCATGGCGAGGCTCTGCTATGGCCTTGAGCATCACTTCGTCAAGGATCTGGAAACGGGCTTCCTTTGTGATCTTAAAGGCTTCCTTAACGATCTCGTGCTTGAGTCCGTCATTCTTGAGGTCCATCTGGATGGCAGTGATGCCCTGCTTGGTGCCTGCCACCTTGAAATCCATCTCGCCGTGGAAGTCCTCAACACCCTGGATATCTATGAAGGTGCTGAAATCGTCCCCGTCCTGAATGAGGCCGCAGGAGATACCGGCAACAGGAGCCTTAATGGGTACGCCTGCATCCATAAGAGCCAGGGTGGTGCCGCAGATGGAGCCCTGGGATGTGGATCCGTTGGAGGAAAGCACCTCAGACACTACACGGATGGAGTACGGAAAATCTTCAACAGAGGGGATGACGCAATCGAGAGCCTTTTCAACGAGAGCGCCATGGCCGTATTCGCGGCGGCCTGTACTGCGGGCGGCACGAGCCTCGCCTGTTGAATAGGAAGGCATATTGTAGTGGTGCATGAAGCGCTTCTCTTCCTCTTCCCAGATGGTATCGAGCATCTGAGCATCCCTCATGGTGGCAAGAGTTGCAATTGAAAGGACCTGGGTCTGGCCGCGGGTGAAAAGACCTGAGCCATGGACCACGGGAAGCACACCGACTTCCGCACCGAGAGGACGGATCTCATTCATGGCTCTGCCGTCAACACGTTTGCCGGCGAGGAGCCACTTCTTAACGACCTTTTTCTGAAGCTTATAGAGAATCTCATCCATATAGGTCATGATCTCGGGATGATCGGCTTCATACTTTTCCTGCATGGCAGTGACCCACTCGTTAACGCGGGCTTCGCGGACGTTCTTGTCGTCAGTGTCCATGCAGTATTCCATGCCCTCAAACTCATTTTCAACAAGCTTCTCAAAGAGTTCATCATCAAATGCGGCATGATCATAGCTGAACTTGGGCTTGCCAATCTCGCTGACCATTCTGTCTATAAGGTCAAGAACAGGCTGCAGGTGTTCATGAGCCTGAACTATTCCCTCGTACATAACGTCATCAGGAACCTGATCCGCCTCAGACTCGATCATGACTATCTTTTTATGAGTTGCAGCCACTGTGGTGGTCATGCGGTTGTTCTCGCGCTCTGCCTTGGTGGGGTTGAAGAGATATTTTTCTCCGTCCCAGCCGAGGACGATGCCGGCGATGGGTCCGTTGAAGGGGACGTCGGAAATGGAGACCGCAGCGGAAGCTCCGATCATGGCAGTGATCTCAGGTGAGCAATCACGGTCAACGGAAAGAACTTCACAGGCTATGACAACGTCGTTTCTAAGATCGGTCGGGAACAGGGGGCGCATGGGACGGTCAATAAGGCGGGAAGCGAGCACGGCGTTGAGGCTCGGTCTGCCCTCACGGCGGTTGAAGCTGCCGGGAATGCGGCCGACCGCATAAAGCTTCTCGTTAAAATCGACAGCAAGGGGGAAGTAATCCACGCCGTCTTTGGGTCTGGCAGAGGCTGTGCACGTAACAAGAACGGTGGTCTCACCGTATTTTACGAGGACTGCTGCATTGCAGAGCTCAGCAAGCTTGCCGACCTCCATGGAAAGGGGACGGCCTTCGAAGTCCATCTCAAACTTTCTGTAGTTAGGGAATTCCTTTTTTGTGATTATCATTTTTACTCCTTTTTTATTCCGGAGCCGCGGTATTTCAGTACTTGAAAAAATGTCCTCCTGAGAAGGCACTTTTTCAAATACTAATATACTGCGATGCTCTTTTTTACAACAAAAAACAGGGAGAGACAGTATTCACTTGTCTCTCCCTAAAACCTTCATAAGCCTCAGAACGGGTTCGCCATTACTTGCGGATACCGAGTTTTGCGATAAGAGCACGATAGCGCTCAATGTCCTTCTTTGCCAGATAGTCGAGCATGCGGCGGCGTTTACCTACGAGCTGATACATACCGAGACGGCTGTGATCGTCGTTGGGGTGCTGCTTGAGATGCTCGGTGAGTTCGCGGATACGCTCTGACCAGATGGCTACCTGAACCTCGGGAGAGCCAGTATCGTTGGCATGGGTGGCATTACCGTTGATGACTTCGGTCTTTTTTTCTTTTGTGATCATGGTTTTTTCCTTTCTTATTTATAACTATACCCTGCGCCGCGGCATCGGGCGGAAAGGCTTCCGCATCAGCGGCTTTCCCCGGTGCTGAGAAACGCGGGCGTGCTTGAGTATTCTAACATCAGCCTATTGCGCTGTCAACTGATTTTTTACCTGTTTCTCATAAGAGTTTTCATTCTCAGTGAATGGTCGAGAATGCTCTTGCGAAGGCGCAGACTCTTAGGCGTTACCTCGAGAAGCTCATCATCTGCCAGAAACTCGAGGCACTGCTCAAGGCTCAGCTGTCTGGGCGGTACAAGGCGGAGAGCTTCATCAGAACCTGAGGCCCTAGTATTGGTAAGATGCTTGGTGCGGCAAACGTTTACCGGTACATCATCACTCTTCTGCGTAACTCCGACGATCATACCGCCATATACCTTTGTGCCCGGTGTTATGAACATAGCACCGCGTTCCTGCGCATTCCATATGCCGTAAGCTACTGCCTCACCCGTTTCATGAGCTATTAGGGAACCCGTAGTGCGGCGAGCGATATCTCCCTTGAAGGGCTGATAGTTTTCAAATACGGAGGCAAGTATGCCCTCACCCTTAGTGTCTGTAAGGAACTCGTTGCGGTAACCGAACAGGCCTCTGGAAGGCACGAGGAACTCCAGCTTCATGCGGCTGCCAACCGGCGTCATCTGAAGGAATTCGCCTTTTCTCGCCCCCAGCTTTTCCATTACGGAGCCCATGTATTCCTGCGGCACGTCCACCACGACTCTCTCAACGGGCTCACAGAGCTTTCCGTCTATCTCCCGGTAAAGCACGCGCGGAGGAGATACCTGAAATTCATAGCCTTCCCTGCGCATGGTCTCTATCAGGATGGAAAGACTCATCTCACCGCGTCCGGCAACATTGAAGCTGTCGGTACTGTTTTCAACGTCCGTTACTCTGAGGGAAACATCCTTCATGGTCTCTCTCGTGAGACGGTCACGTATCTGTCTGGATGTGACAAATTTGCCTTCCTTGCCTGCAAAGGGACTGTCGTTCACGGAGAACGTCATTTCAAGGGTCGGTGCGCCGATCTTTACGAATTCTATCGGTTCGGCAAAGCCTCTGGCACAGATTGTATCGCCGATGGTGACCTCTCCGATGCCGCTCATGGCTATTATATTGCCGGCTCCTGCCTCAGTGACAGGGACCCTGCTTAGTCCGTCAAACTGATACAGAGATACTGCTTTTGCCTTCAGTGGGATGTCTTCCGGCCGGTGGAAGTTGCATACCTCTATTTCCTGATTCTGTTTTATCACTCCACGCTCTATGCGGCCTATGGCGATACGTCCCACATATTCATTATAATCTATACTGCTTACCAGCATCTGGAACGGTGCGTCTTCATTCATGTCCGGTGCAGGAATATACTCAAGGATAGTCTCAAAGAGAGGCTTAAGGTCGATGCCTACAACGTCCGGTGAATAGCTTGCGGTACCGTTCCTGCCGGAGCAGAAGAGCATTGGAGAATCCAGCTGTTCATCCGTGGCGTTGAGATCTATTAACAGCTCGAGCACCTCGTCGATGACCTCATGGATTCGCTGATCGGGTCTGTCTATCTTATTTACAACGACAATAACCCTGTGACCAAGTTCAAGAGCTCTGGAGAGCACAAATCTTGTCTGTGGCATGGGGCCTTCTGCTGCATCGACAAGCAGTATGACGCCATTGACCATTTTCAGAACTCGCTCCACTTCGCCGCCGAAATCGGCATGGCCCGGAGTATCTACAATATTTATTTTGGTGTCTCCGTACCAGACGGCAGTATTCTTAGCCATTATCGTGATACCGCGCTCACGCTCGAGATCATTCGAATCCATAACGCGTTCAACGATCTCCTGGTTTTCCCTGTAGACACCCGACTGCTTGAGCATCTCATCGACGAGGGTTGTCTTCCCATGGTCGACATGGGCGATGATCGCAATATTTCTCAGCTTATCCATTAAGCATTTCTCCGAATCACATCAAATTTACACGAAAAGTGATTTTATCATCCGCATCTGCAAATTGCAAGGATTTTCAGCATTCCGGCGCTTTTATTGAAATAATCGATACCGCATGATATTATAAATCCAGCACATTGGCGGAGGATGCTATATGAGTGACAATTTCTTTGCATACATTTCGCGCATGCGTTATATAGGCAGATGGAGCCTGATGCGCAACTCTCTCCCCGAAAACATCCAGGAGCACAGCCATATGGTGGCAGTAATCGCGCATGCACTGGGGACGATACGAAAAGATGTGTTCGGTATCCCCTGCGATCCTAATGAATGCGCCGCCGTGGCGCTTTTTCATGACAGTTCGGAAATACTCACCGGTGACCTGCCCACCCCCATAAAATACCATAGCCGGGATATAATGGGAGCATACAAACAGGTGGAAAAAATCGCCTGTGAAAAGCTGCTGTCAACTCTGCCTGATGAGCTCCGTCCAGCCTATGAGAAGCTTCTTGGCGGCGAAGCCGAGAACAGGCTCCACGATATTGTTAAGGCAGCAGACAAGCTTTCTGCATATATTAAATGTATTGAGGAGAGAAAAGCAGGAAACAATGAATTTCTCTCCGCTGAGAAGAGCACGAAGGCAATTCTTGATGAAAACCCTCTGCCCGAAGTTAAATATTTCATGGAGCACTTCATTCCAGCATTCGAGCTGGATCTGGATGAACTCGGCACCATTTGACAGCACAACTTCTAAAATTCCCGTCGCTTTTTTGAGCATTAGTGCCATATTGTCATATCTTTACACGTATCGCTTCATATGATAAAATTGATTTGTTGACCAAAGTGTATTCCCGCCGTTCAAGGCGGATCATAATAACAAATAATAAAAACTAACGGAGGAATAATTTATGAAAAAATGGGTTTGCCCGGTTTGCGGCTATGTTCATGAGGGAGATACTCCTCCCGAGAAGTGCCCTGTCTGCAAAGTTCCCGGCGAAAAGTTCACCCTCCAGGCAGAAGAACTGACCTGGGCTGCCGAACACGTTGTTGGTGTCGGCAAGGTTTTCGGAGCTGAGGTTCCCGAAGAAGTCAAAGAAGAGATAATTGCAGGTCTCAGATCAAACTTTGAAGGCGAATGCAGTGAAGTGGGCATGTATCTCGCAATGGCCAGAGTGGCTTATCGTGAAGGATATCCTGAGATAGGCGCATACTGGGAGAAATCAGGCCTTGAAGAAGCGGAGCATGCTGCAAAATTCGCTGAACTGCTCGGCGAAGTGGTGACCGACAGTACCAAGAAGAATCTTCAGATGCGCGTAGACGCTGAGAATGGCGCCACTGCCGGTAAGACTGAGCTTGCCAAGCTCTGCAAGAAGTACAATCTTGATGCGCTTCACGATACCATCCATGAGATGGCCCGCGATGAAGCCCGTCACGGCAAGGCTTTCAAGGGACTTCTTGAAAGATACTTCAAGTAATCAAAGGAGAAGAACATGAAATACGTATGCAATGTCTGCGGCTGGGTCTATGACGAAGAAGAGACCGGTGTGAAATGGGAAGATCTTCCCGATGATTTTGCCTGTGAACTCTGCGGTGTAGGCAAAGAGGATTTCAGTCCTGAAGAGTAAACTTAAAACATAAGGAGCGGAAGCCGGCGCTTTCGCTCCTTTTTACTAAGCAAAGGAGATAAACAATGCTAAGACATATCGTTACCTATAAATTCCTTCCGGAAGCACAAGGGCGTACAAAACTTGAGAACCTTTCCATTGCGAAGGCACTTGCTGACGAGATGGCCAAAAAAATTCCCGAACTCATTTCTTTCTGCTGCGGAGTGGGAAGCCCGGAACAGAAAGCAGATAATTATGACATAATTCTTATCTGCGATCTGAAAGATTTCGATACACTGACCGCATACAAGCAAAACCCTGCGCACAAGGCTTTCGGAACTCACTGCCATGCCGTAAGTTCCGACCGCGCAGCGATTGATTTTGAGATATGAGATGGCTGATTTGGCTTTCGGTCTCATACCCGGTTTCAAAACCTTGCCATAAATGCCGGAATGATTTATAATTTAAAAGTTATGTCCCCTGGTTTGTAATGATACTTTTTTACGGGAGGTGAGCGGATGAGTGACGAACAGCCTGGCAATAATGCTGAAAGCAAAAGCGAAACAGTTTTTGAAATAACGGATATCGAACGCGTCAACTCTGCCGCTCCGAAAAGAACAGCCGGGAAAAGCTACAATGGCAGATACTACTCTGTAAGAGGCAAACATTCATCCTCCAAGGGATTTAATATAGCTGACACTGTAGCCTCAATTAAAAGAGCCATCTGGCTTGCTTCCGCAAAAGTCACTACTTTACTGTCAAGAAAAGATAAAGGCCGGGGATCCGCAGAAAAACGGCGCGCATACAGGCCTGTACGCTCCTCTCTTATTATCGCCGGGATCGCCACCATGGTACTGCTACTGATAATCATAGCATCAGTAATCAAAGCCGCATCAGACTCAAGAGAATACACCAGCTATTACTCTCTGGCAGAAGAATACTATTACTCAAAGGATTACAGCACTGCCCTCACATATTTCAGAAAAGCTTCAAAGGTCGATAATAACGAAGATGTAAAAAGCCGTATGGCTGACTGCTATTATGCGGACGGCAATTACTCCAAAGCTCTTGAGATCCTCAGAACAATGGATACGCGAAATTCCGCTGTATCAGCCCGGATTCAGAGCATCGAGGAAGAACGCATTGCGAGCGAGGCTCCGGAGAGCGTTACAATAGCCGGGAAAGCATACCCCGTCACTACCACAAGTCTCGTTCTTGACGGAACGGGTCTTAATAACGATGATGTCGAGCTGATTACGAAGCTATACTCCTTAACTGATCTTTCTATAGCTAATAACTCAATTTCGGACATCACATCTCTTTCAGTGCTCGGAGGCCTGTCCTCGCTTAACCTTAGTAATAACAGAATAACCGATATATCCGCTCTCTCTTCGTTATCCTCACTCAGAGTGCTGTATCTTGACGGCAACCCCGTATCCGATTTTTCGCCCTTGTTCTCACTCCCTGAGCTTTCAATGCTTTCCTTAAAAGGCATAACCATCAATTCAAAACAGCGTGAGACGCTGTCGCTTTCACTCCCGAAATGCGCACTCCACACGGAAGCCTCTGCTGCTTCCGAACAGATAAGCCTCGGAGGAAAAACGTTTAATCTGGACGCAGAACAGCTTGACCTGTCAAACATGGGTTTGAGCGACATTTCATCTCTTTCCGAATGCAAGAAACTGAGGTTTCTCAACCTCAGCGGAAACAGCATCTCTGACATATCTCCCCTTCTTGACGTTCCTAACCTTGAGACACTGGTGCTGTCCGACAACAATATCAGCAACATAAATCCCCTGATGGGACTTTCATCCCTGAAGTATCTCTATCTGGACGGCAACAGTTTAAGCGGAATAACGCCGATATCAGATCTTCCAGCATTAACGGAGCTCTATATTGCAGATAATCCCGTTTCATCCCTCAGCGGCATTGAAAAACTGAATTATCTCGAAACACTCGATATTTCAGGAACAGGCGCTACTGATGAAATGCTCCGGCAGCTTTATTCTTCTTACAGCCTTAAACTCATTATAATGAGAAACAACCCGGATCTCACAGGTAACTCCGTTGATGAACTCGATGCGCATCTGCAAAACTGCAGCATCATGCATGATGATCTGGCTTATGTGCTTGATATAGCCGGAAACCGCTATCTCAGCACGGATACAGATATAAACCTGTCAGGGCTCGGTCTTACTGACATCACCTGGATCAGAGGCTTTACCGATCCTGAAAAAGTAAATCTCAGCAACAACAAGATATCCAATCTTTATGTACTCCAGATGGTGGAAAACGCAGGAAAGATCCGCGTGCTCGATCTGAGCCGCAACAGCATTAACGATATAAACGCGATAGGATACTTAAGTGCAGTTGAAGAACTGAATCTTTCCTATAACCGAATAAATGCGATCAATCCGCTGAAAAACCTGACCTCACTGAAAGAACTCCACATAGTAGGCACTGACCTTACCGAGAAACAGATAGTTGAGCTCTGCAATGCTCTGCCGAACTGCACTGTGCATTATCAGGAGTGATTTATGCCTGTGCACTATAATATTAGCGGTTTTTAAATTTTGTCCTTAGCAGTTGATTTTCATAAAATATATGTTACAATGATTCTGCCAATGAGATAAATAACACAGGAGGTAAGTTATGGCTTTTGTTATCACTGATGAATGCCTGTCCTGCGGTTCCTGCGCAGCACAGTGCCCTGCCGAAGCTATCGATATGGGCGATCTCCACTATGAGATCGATCAGGACAAGTGCCTGCAGTGCGGTTCCTGCGCTGCCCAGTGCCCTGCCGAGGCAATTGTTGAGGAGTAATTAACACCTTA
>JAIKVS010000051.1 GCA_024685535.1 Oscillospiraceae bacterium
AAGATATTATCATCTGAATGACGGAGCGCCTCTTGCCATTCTGTGCCATGGCTACAGGGGCACGCCTTCACGCGATTTCTGCGGAGGAGCCAATATCTGCTTCAATATGGGGATGAATGTCCTCATGATCGAGGAAAGAGCTCACTGCAGCAGTGAAGGCCATACCATAACATTCGGCGTCAAGGAGCGCTATGACGTGCTTTCCTGGGCGGAATACGCCGTTGAGAGATTCGGTCCGGAAGTAAAGATACTGCTTGCGGGAATATCCATGGGGGCCGGCACTGTTCTCATGGCTTCGGAACTTGATCTTCCCGTGAATATCCGGGGAATCCTTGCTGACTGCCCTTTCACTTCACCTTCTGAGATAATTACGGAAGTGGGAAGATCTAAAGGACTCCCGATGAAAGCGGCCTATCCTCTGGCATTGCTGGCTGCAAGAGTTTTCGGCGGATTCTCACTTGCCGGCGCAGATGCTGCTGAGGCGGTGAAAGCGGCAAAGATACCTGTACTTCTTATCCACGGCGAGGAAGATGAGCTCGTGCCATGTGAGATGGGCAGAAAGATAGCTGAGGCAAATCCGGATAAGATAGAATTCCATACCTTCCCCGTCGCAGGCCACGGACTGAGCTACGTTGAGGATACCGGAAGATATACGGAACTGGTAAGATCATTCTGCGAAAGAATATTTTCAGAGTGTTGATATACATCGGGAAGAAAAGAGACGGCAGATGAACAGCGATACAGAAAAATGCGCCCCGCAGGCGCTGACTCATGATGAAAGAAAGCACAGGCTTTATCTGCAGCAGAAAGAGCTGCTGGATACATTTCTTGCCCACGGAACGATCACAAAGGCGCAGTATGACAAGAGCCTGCATGACCTTACGGAGAAAATGGGCGAGGAATGAAAAACGCGGCGACACAGATTGCCGCCGCGATTCATCTGTATAACTCCGGGAAGTGGCATACCCGGATATAAAAAAGGGAGGAAAAGCCATGAAAAAAGTATTAACGCTTATATTTGTTGTTGCACTGATCGCACTGATGCCAATATCCGCAATGGCGGGGAAAATGCTGTTCATCGATGAGTTCTATTTCTTCGTGACCATACCTGACGGATATTATGTTTTTACACGTGACAAAAGCGAGTCACCGGAAGGATGGGCGCTGTTGGGTGAAGCTGAACAGGAGCAGCTAATGCAGACATATGTGGACAGCAACGTATATTTGAACGCAGTTTCAAAGGACGACTTTTCGACCGAGATGGTGCTGACCGTCATCGAGGGGCAGACCTATAAAAATATATATAATCTTAATGACTTCTCGGATTCGAAGATTAAGAAGGAACTTGGCAAGGAATGGGAGAGCACCGTCCAGGAGCTGGGCATGAAAGCGGACAGCGTAGAGATCTATCAGAACGGCGATATTAAATATTTCTACACCAGAGGCACTGTTTCTACCGGAGGCCAGACTGTTTATGTCATGCTGTACTCAACAATTGTTAATGGAATAATGGTGCAGTGCAACATCCGCTCGACTGACGGACCGCTGACTTCTGGAGAAGAGTCTGAGCTTAAACAGGTGGTGGACAGCATCCATTTTACTCAGATACTGAAAAATCCGAACAAGTCCTTAGGGTCTTCCGCATTAGGTAGCGCCTTGAAATGGGTTATTATTGTAGCTGTGGCAGGCGGTGTATCAGCTGTTGCTAATGTCAAGGCCAGGAAGAAAGGCTCGGCAGCCGTAGCTCCCGGACAGCTGGCTTCTCCTGCAGAGCAGCAGCCTGCTGCTGCAAACATCGCCTCAGGCACAGTTCCGGTGATATATGTGTGCAAAAACTGCGGAGCACAGTTCAACAGACTAACGGCATTCTGCCCGAACTGCGGCGGATCCGATACTCTTGTGGAAAAAACCGGGCAGTAAAAGCTGTTGCCAAATCAGACAAATTTAAATTGACGACTTGTTTTGAAAGGAATAGAGTATTAATGGCTGGAATATACAGACAGTTTAACCTTAGCGCACAAATCCCTTATCGTGTGCAATTTGTCTGCGAAAAATGCGGGAAAAAGAACACCTTGAGTCATTCTGTGATAGCAGGATCAGCCTATACTGACAGAGGAACATTGAGGCAGAAAACAATTAATGCAAGAAAAGTAAAAGCGCTTGGACAGCTCAGCAAAAACACAAGTGATCTGATAACAAAAATATCAGATGAGACAAGCAGAAAAAAATATCGCAGGATTCATTTGACATGCAGATGCTCAGGATGCTCCCATCTTCCTGTTTGGGCTTATCCCAAATGGTTCAGTATTGTTCAAAGAATATCAAATATCAGCTTTTTCATAGCTTTTATTATCATCCTGTTTAATTTCCTTAACATCCTAGAAGGAGACAACAATAACTGGCGGCCTTTAGTGATCGCGGCTGCACCGGGCGTTCTGTGCTGGTTGGGAACCTGCCTCTATTCCATATGGCAGAGCATACAGATTAAACATTTGGATGAAAAGTACCTGCCGACTATTGTGCAGACAGGCAAAAAATGAGGAAAAAAAGAAAACCGGTTATATCGAGCCTATCACTCGGTATAACCGGTTTTCTTCCGATTTTGCCCTGACCGACATTTAAGATGTCATATGGATTTCTGAACTGTGAATGTTCTACATACCCTTCCGTCTGTTCCACATCAACATTGCGGGCTATCTCCATAAGTTCATCCATCGTCAGGCTTCCGCGGATGCAGAATATCTAGCCCTGCTCTGGGTGGAAGAGAAAAATGTGGTTTAAGGAAATGTCGTATTTGGCTGTCTCCCCTGTCTTCCAGCCGCGCCAGGTGGAGCAGGTAAAGGTCTGCACGGAGAGTTCGCCCCATATGTCATCATTCACCTAATCCGGAACCTGGTTCATAAGGAGAAGCGCTCCGCCGTTGACAAACTGAGGGGTACAGTAAACATTGCTTATGAAGAAATCCTCAGTTTTCTCCCTTAATAAAGAGCCCAACGCTTGACGATGAGCTTGTATGAAAGAAGATCCCGTATGATCCCATCATTCAGGCTTTAGCACCTTGCCATCTGGCAGGTCGTCGTGCGGTCAGCTGGCCTGTCCCTCACTCACTTTTTATTGTTATCTATATGATAGCATATCCAGCTGGAAAAACAGATTATGGAACATCTTCGGTTTCAGCCTCTGCGAGGTATGTATGCAGAGACTGCGGTGCAGAATACAACAGACTCACCGCTTCCTGCCAGAACTGCGGCAGCAACGGCACGCTTGAGGAAAGATTTGAGCAGTAAAAACAGAAAAAAGAACAAGCCGCGGTGCATACCGCGGCTTGCTGTTATTTCTGGCCTGATGTCAGGATATAAGTGCCTTTTCCGGTTTTGGCCATAGTTCCGCTTCGGACGAGATCATTAAGGACACGCTGAAGATGTCTGGTGCTGCAGTGAAGATGAAAGGCAGTCTTTTCAACTCCTTTAAGCCTGCCGTCATTGCTGGATCTGCGTATATATTCCAGTAAGCGCTCCTGCAGTGATGTGCCCGAAAAATTATGCACGGCTATCATTCTTGCTTTATATGCGGAGGCTATCGCGATCTCCCTTAGAAACACGCAGTTTGAAAGCAGCTGTGTGCGAACCGGGTCTATATAGAAAGCGATGCATGTTAGCCGGGTTAGCGCCTGGGCGCATATGCCGCTGTCCTCTATTCCCAGGACAAAGGATTCTCCCACGAAGCAGTCATTTCCGAGATGGGAGAGGGAATAATGGCTGCCGTCTTCCTGTATCTGGATAATGGAAAGTACCCCTGATACGACGATCTGGAACATGGGAGATGGTTCAGGCAGCATAACGACGTATTCCCTGGGATTGTATTCTGCCAGAAAGATCTCTGCATTAACGCTCCGAAGCATCTCACGGTGCTTGCTTGCATTGATCGCAGCTGCAACGAGCTCGGGATTATAAACTTTTTTCATAAATATCCTCCAACAGGACATATGTCCTGTTTCTGCTCAGATTATATGTTATTATAGATTAAAGGTCAATAATGGCCGTTATAGTTTAAGAAAGGAACTACAGAATGAAAAAGTACCTTGCACTTCTCATCGCGCTCGCGATGGTGTTTGCGCTCTGCGCCTGCGGCCAGCAGCAGGCAGTTGAGACGACTCCCGCAGCTTCCGGTTCCGATACCACAGCACAGACCACAGTAGAATTCGGTGAGGACGCCATGGCTGCAAACGAGAACGCCACCGTCACCGAGAAGCCGGATCATATCCAACCGGGCACCGAGTTCTCCTACTGGACCAACTACGACGTTCCCCTCTACTGCCCCTATATGGACAACCGCGCTTCCGCTTTCCTCTGGCAGGTCTATGACAATCTGGTCTGCCGCTACCACAGCAACGTTGCCGATCTCCGTCCCTGCCTTGCAGAATCTTGGGAGATCTCCGACGACAACATGAACTATGTTTTCCATATTCGTCAGGACGCATACTTCTCCGACGGCGAACAGGTCACCGCTCAGGCTTGGGTCAACACCTGGGACAAAGCCACCAGAGAGTATCAGCCCCGCGGATTCACCAATGTTGACTGGTACAAAGCAGTTGACGATTTCACCCTTGAGATCCAGCTCACCGCTCCCCAGTCCAGCTTCATGAATGAGCTGGTATGCTCCCCGCACTACACCTGCGTTTCCCCGAAGGCCCTCGACACATACGGAGTTGAGGACAACCGCTCCGCAGTCGGCTGCGGTCCTTACATAGTTGAGAGCTACACCCCGGGCGAAGGATTCGTCCTCAAGGCCAACACCAACTACTACAATGAGCTCAAGCAGCCTTCCATCGAGACCGTCCGCATGGTGCTCATTCCCGAAGAGAACACCGCTCTTCTCGCACTCCAGAACAACGAGCTCGACTGCATGAACTTCGTCAGCATCCAGACCTACGAAGTCCTCGAAGCTGCAGGCTGGAATATTCTCAAGATCAAAGACCGCTGCAATCCCTTCTGGTTCAACGCCTCTGAAAAGGGCAACGTTATCTTCCAGAATGCTGCAGTCCGTGAGGCACTCTGCCACATGATCGACTGGGAAGAAGTCAACAACCTCGCATATAACGGCCTTTACGGCGTTCCCAATGGCCTCTATGACGGTCTTGGCGGCTATCCCTATGACGACAGCTACAGCTACGATCCCGAGCTCGGTCTCCAGATCCTTGCTGATGCCGGAATCAAGCCCGAGGATGTAAAGTTCAAGTTCCTTGCCGACCCCGACTTCGTCACCATCGAAACAGTTCTTGTTCAGATGCTCAACGACCTCGGCCTTGTCAACGTAGACTTTGAGACCCTCGATGGCGGCACCTGCTACGGAATGCTCAAGGGCGGTACCTACGAGTGCTTCCCCTGCCACAACGGTTATTCTGAAGAGACCTGCCTCACTCCTTACACCATGGGCCTTGCCGGTTCTGATATCCCGGGTACCGGTGCACAGCCTGTCCTCTTCCTGAAATGGATGAATGAGGAAGCCTTCAAGGAGGCAGAGGAGTATTACCTGGCTGCAAGAGTTGCTCCCACCTACGAGGAGTATGTTGAGAACGTTTCCAACATCACCCGTCTTGCTCAGGAGAACCATGCTGCACTCGGCAGCCTCTGCGTCACCCGTTTCTACGCTGTCAATCCCGAGATCAGCGGCGTATATCCCTGCCAGATCGGCGGTTACGTTGAGTTCTGCTACATGTACTCCAACGTCGGCTGATAACACGGCTGAAAGCTGAATAATTAAGCCTTAAGGGGCAGATATCTGGTTTAACAGATATCTGCCCCTTTTCTTTTACAGCAGTTTAAAACTCTGCCGTTCTGTTTTATCAGCCCTGGCCGGCGTCAAAGATATCATAAGGATTTCTGAACTGCGAATGCTCCACAAGCCCTTCCGTCTGTTCCACCTCAACATTCCGGGCTATCTCCATAAGTTCATCCATCGGAAGGCTTCCCCGGATGCAGAAGATCCAGCCCTGCTCCGGGTGGAAGAGGATGATGTGGTTTAACGGAATGTCGTATCTGCCTGTCTCTCCGGTCTGCCAGTCACGCCAGGTGGAGCAGGTAAAGGTATGTACGGAGAGTTCGCCCCATTTATCTTCATTCACCTGATCCGGGACCTGGTTCATGAGGAGCAGTGCTCCGCTGTCGACAAACTGGGGGGTATAGTAAACATCGCTTATGAAGAAATCCTCGGTTTTATTTCTGACAGCCTCCACATGCTCATACCAGGGAATATCGTCAGTATAGGAAGTATAGTCAATACGCTTCACCCAGCCTTCCTCATCCGTATTATACCAGAAAAACTCCAGATAATCCGGCATCCAGCCGAAGCGGTAGCGCACAGGCTGACAGGTATCAGGACCGTCAAACTCAAGTGCATAGGTTCCCTTCCACGCACCGAAAGCCTCGTCCCAGTCGGTATCGAAGCTTACGGGGAAACTTTCTTCCGGGCTGACATCGCGTCCTCTCAGGCCAAATAAACCGGCAGCATAAGCTGTTATCCCGAGCAGTGCGGTTATAATTGCAGCAATGAGCAGAACACGTGTTGTCTTTATTACTTTTCTTTTCATCACAGGCTCCTTTCCGCTTTCATAAAAGCGTTCGGTCGCCTCAAGCTGCACTTCGTCCACCTGATTGAGTGCTTCAAGCAAGTCATAACGGTTCACAGCAGACCCTCCTTCTCCAGATGCTTCCGCAGCCGGCTCCTGAGGCGATACAGCAGGCTTTTGGTCCTGCTTTCCGTATATCCAAGCCGGGCTGATATACTTTTTACCGGCAGACCATAGTAGTATCGACCGATAAACACATGCCGTTCAGTCTCTGTCAGCAAACTCGCAAATTTTCTTACAGCTTCGCCAAGCTCCCGCGCTTCAGCCTCTTTGGCAGGATCATTTTCCGCAGGAAGAATGTCCGACAGCTCATCGAGCACCAGATCGATCTCAGCGCCACCGTGCTTCTGACTCTGTTCAGCCCGCAGACGGCTGATTGCAGCATGCCGCGTAAGACAGCCGAGATACAGGCCAAGCCGTTCAGGCCGTTTGTCCGGCATGGAGTTCCAGGCTGCAAGCCATGTGTCGCTCACACATTCCTCGGCGTCCCGCTCATTGCGGCAGATACGCTGAGCAATGCTGCTGCAGTATGTTCCGTATTTATGCTCGGATTCACTTATAGCCTGCTCCGAGCGCTGCCAATACAGATCGACTATGGCAGAATCTTCCATGGCGACCTCCTTTGTCTTTGATAAGCGCTTTCACCTCTATACACGAAAACAAACAGAAAAGGTTGCACGGGCTT
>JAIKVS010000085.1 GCA_024685535.1 Oscillospiraceae bacterium
TCACGCCTCTGCCGAGATACTCAGCCTCGCCCGGGAATTTTTTCGCACGGGCAACTCCGCCCGCCATGACCACCGCTTTAGTCGTTTCAACATCGCTGCCGATGCTGACATACCAGTCAGTATCCACGGCGAGAGCGCCCAAGACGCGGCCTTCGCGAAATTCCACACCCGCCTGTTCCGCATGGGTACGGAAAATCTTCAGAAGTTCCGCACCGCTTTTTCCCGGTAGCCCGAGGTAATTATCCACCATTTCCGCTTTCCACAGCGGATTCTCCTCCAGAGGGTTTGATACAACAAGAACACTCTTTCCCCTTGCGCACACATTCACCGCAGCAGACATCCCTGCTGGACCTCCGCCTATAACTATAATATCATATGCCATATGCTTACCTTTCCGTCATTTCCGAACCATGACATGTGTATTTACTGTTTCATTATAACACGGTGACCGAATGTTTAACACTCCAAAAAGCGTCTTTACAACGGATTTCTTATCTGCTATGATCATAACGCAACGCATCTGTATCGTCAATAGCCAAGAGTTGCCGTTGCAGATAACAAAAAGATGATCCTGGAGGTGTTATGCATGTCTGATAAGCATCTTTGCCCCTGCACCGAAAGCTGCTATCTGCAGCAGGCCATGGACTCCATCGGAGGAAAATGGAAGCTTCCCATCCTATGCTCGCTCACCGCCAACGGTGCAAGCCGCTACAACGATCTGCTGCGCAACGTGAACGGTATTTCCAACACCATGCTCTCAAAGACGCTCAAGGAGCTTGAGGAGAGCGGACTCGTAAGACGTGCAGAGTATCTGGAAGTGCCGGTAAGGGTGGAATATGAGATAACGGAGCGGGCAAAAAGCCTGCAGCCGATACTGCTACAGCTAATCCAATGGGAGATGGAACCCCGCGAGACCGATAAACACTGAGTAAAAATTCCGGATCGGAATGAAATGACCCGCTGTAAAGCGGGTCATTCAGCTATATGGTCTGGATACTGCAGCAGATATGTTTCAACTGAACCTGCCAGCGAAGCGCGCCAGAGGTTCTATCACTCCTGCTAAATCCTGAATAGCTTTATTCAGTGTTTCAAAGTCGATCTGACTGATCTGCCTTATTCCGCTGTTTAACGAATCGATATCCATCTCACTGAGATGTGAGGCCGCATCACTGAGAGTAGCAGCGCTTTGCATGAAGCCATCGAGCTTTCCCACGGCATCCTTCATATTGGAAAAAGAGCTGCTGAGACCATCCAGCGTCACCATAGCATCGTCCAGCCGCTTGAGAGCGCCATCGAGCCTGTCCATGGCAGCCATAGCTTTTGGAAGGATAAGCAACGCAAGCAACACCATGAGTGCCGCTATTGCAATGCAGGCTATTGAGATGATGCGGGCAGTGCGCAGGGATTTGCGCTGGCCTTCAGCAATGGCTATAAGGAGTTCCTTTTCCGTGCTGTTTTCCATATGCTTCGGCTCCTTCATTAAGTTATTATCTCTGTTATAATACCATGTTCGCGCCGCTTGTCAATTCGCGCAGGGATAAAGCGTGAAGAATGCTATGCAACAGAAGGCAAATGTGGTAGGATATGGAAAAAAGCAGGAACGGAATGGAGCACAGTATGGAAGAGATATGGAATAATCTTTACGAGGCAGCAAAGGCCGTTCAGAATGAAAGGCAGATATCCGGCACAGTTAGCGCAGGTGAAGTTTCGGCAGCTGTAGAATCTGTCAGCGGCAGGATATACACAGGTGTCTGCATCGACACCGCAAGCTCACTCGGTATATGCGCCGAAAGGAACGCCATCTTCAATATGATCACCCGCGGTGAAAGCGAGATAAGACGGGTTCTGGCAATTCTTCCCGACGGCAAAACAGGAGCCCCGTGCGGGGCATGCCGTGAGCTGATGGCCCAGCTGATGCCCGGCAGATATCAGAATATAGAGATAATGCTTGACTATGAAAGCGGCAGGATCATAACGCTTGGCGAACTCACTCCCGAATGGTGGATAAAGTAAAGGAGAGGGACATGATCGAAACAGGAATAAAAGGCCACGGAGAGATAACTGTCACCGATACGCTCACCGCAAAGCACTTTGGCAGCGGCGAGCTGGAAGTATACGCGACTCCGGCTATGATAGCTCTGGCGGAGGAGACAGCGCTCAAAAGTGTTGCCGGAAAGCTGGAACCAAGGCAGGGCACGGTGGGCACCAGAGTGGACATCGCCCATCTTGCGGCAACGCCGCTCGGCATGAAGGTGCGCTGTGAAACTGAGCTCATAGAGACAGACAGGCGGAGGCTCATATTCTCAGTTCAGGTATTCGATGAAACGGAAAAGATAGGCGAAGGCACCCATGAGCGCTTTATAATAGACAATGAAAAGTTCCTAAAAAAAGCCGGGGCGAAAGCGCAGAACACAGACCCGGATTGACAAACGACACCACCGCATATTAAAAACATCGGCAGATGATATAAGCTGAAAACATGATCAGGAGGACAGGAGCATGCTTGATTTTCTGAGACAAGAGGGCATAGACGAGGCCCTGATAGCGCGCATTGAAGAATACAGGAGCGAGTTTCCGGTAGCAGAGGGCGACCTTGCCAGGATCCCCTCTCCGAGATTCAAATACTACGGCAGCGATATCTGGAAGCTTGCCATAACGGCGATCCTCTCAGGAGAAAACATCCTTCTGGTAGGCCCGAAAGCAACCGGCAAGAATGTTTTTGCGGAGAACCTCTCAGCAGTGTTCGGCCGCCCCGAGTGGGATATCTCCTTTTACCTCAATACCGACGCATCGTCTCTCATCGGGACCGACACCTTCAAAAACGGTGAGGTCTCATTCCGTAAAGGTCCCATATACTCATGCGCGGAAGCCGGCGGCTTCGGCATACTTGATGAAATAAACATGGCAAAAAACGAATCCCTAGCAGTACTGCACGCGACGCTGGACTTTCGCCGGATAATCGACGTGCCGGGCTACAGCCGCATAAGCCTTGCTCCCCCGACCCGCTTCATAGCCACCATGAACTACGGCTATGCCGGCACCAGAGAGCTAAACGAAGCCCTC
>JAIKVS010000086.1 GCA_024685535.1 Oscillospiraceae bacterium
GATCCGGTCTCCTCCCTGTATGCGCAGATATTTTCAAGAAGCTGTCTGCTTCCCGCAGGATCCAGTCCTGCAGTAGGTTCATCAAGGATAAGTACCGAAGGCCGCATGGCAATGACTCCGGCAATAGCTATTCTGCGCTTCTGTCCTCCGGAAAGCTCCAACGGGGAGCGTTCATAGAGTTCCCTGTCGATTCCGGTGAATCCTGCCGCCTCATCGACTCTGGCTTTTATTTCATCCCTGCTGAGTCCCATGTTACCCGGACCGAAGGCAATGTCTTTATATACAGTCTCTTCGAAAAGCTGGTATTCAGGATACTGGAACACAAGGCCTACTTCATGCCTGATGTCTCTGCGGGTGTATTTATTTTCATTGATATCCCTGCCATCATAAAGCACCCTGCCCGAAGTCGGTGTCAGCAGCGCGTTCAGATGCTGGATCAGTGTCGATTTGCCTGAACCTGTATGCCCTATCAGACCGATGAGCTGTCCCTGCGGCACAGTGAGGTCGATACAGTCAACGGCGACTTTTTCAAACGGAGTACCTGCGCTGTATACATGGCGCAGTTTCTCGCAGCGTAATTCCGACATCTGTTACTTTACAACAGCCTTTCTGATTTCTTCAGCGCACTCATCCACACCGAGTGCGTCAAGTTGAAGGTTCCAGCCTTTCTTATTAAGTGCATACATAAGTTTCACGGTTTCAGGCACATCAAGTCCCTGACTCTCCATGAGCTCCGGATCAGCAAAAAGCTGAGATGGGGTCCCGTCAGCAGTAATGTATCCGTCAGTCATGATGATCATCCTGTCTGCTCCGATGCACTCATCCATATGGTGCGTGATCAATACGACCGTCATACCGTGCTGTCTGCACAGCTCAGTTACAGTGGAAAGCACCTCTCTGCGCCCGATCGGGTCCAGCATTGCTGTCGGTTCATCAAGAACAATAACCTTAGGCTGCATCGCTATCACACCGGCTATTGCTATCCGCTGCTTCTGTCCCCCTGAGAGCAGATGCGGCGCGTGCTGCCTGTATTCAAACATTCCTACCTCACTCAGCGCAGAATCCACCCTTTTTCTTATTTCTGATGGCTCTACACCAAGATTCTCAGGAGCAAATGCCACATCATCCTCAACGACATTCGCAACTATCTGATTATCCGGATTCTGAAACACCATTCCAACATTCCGGCGAATGTCAATGATACTCTCCTGATCGGATGTGTCGATGCCGCATACGGTCACCTTGCCTTCATCCGGTACAAGTATGGCATTCATATGCTTTGCCAGAGTTGATTTTCCAGAACCGTTATGACCTACTACCGCCACAAAGCTTCCCTCTTCAATGCTCAGGGAAATTCCGCAAAGGCTCTCCAGCTCATCTCCGGGATATGTAAAATGCACAGAATCAAATCTAATTATCTCGCTCAATTTTCATAACCCTTTCAGCAGCACAGCCGCTGCATCAGGCTTCCCATCTGCAGGAAGCTCCGCACGGAAGGACGAGTCCGCTGTCAGTAACGGGAAGACCCAGCTCATCGCTCACAGAACCGCCTCCGAACCTGGAAGTAAATATACTTTCTGAAATATAAGTCAAAACAGACGGGGAAAGACCTGTTGTATATGAATTGATAAGTACAAAAAGCGGATCATCCGACAGCACCCCTGCACAAAGCGATACAAACTGCCACAGATCTTTCTCCAGCTTCCACACTTCACCGCCCGGCCCGCGGCCGTAAGACGGCGGGTCCATAATGAGGGCGTCATACTTTCTGCCTCGTCTTATTTCACGCTCAACGAATTTAGCACAGTCATCAACGATCCAGCGAATCGGTGATTCTGCAAGTCCTGAAACTGCAGCGTTTTCTTTTCCCCAGGCGACCATCCCCTTTGCCGCATCCACATGGCATACAGATGCTCCTGCTTTAGCACAGGCCAGCGTTGCCGCCCCGGTATAGGCAAAGAGGTTCAGCACGTTCACATGCCTTCCGGCATTTTTTATCTTCTCAGCCGCCCAGTCCCAGTTGACAGCCTGCTCTGGAAAAAGACCCGTATGCTTGAAGTTCATGGGTCTCACATTGAAGCTGAGTTCTCCATAACGGATGCTCCAGCTTTCAGGGAGTCCAGCCTTGTCCCAGCTGCCGCCTCCGGTCTCACTTCTGGAATATCTGGCGTCACGTCTGTTCCAGTATCTGTTAATGCGGGGAGTATTCCATATTGCCTGAGGATCCGGACGGACAAGAATAAAACTGCCCCAGCGCTCAAGCTTTTCTCCCGAAGAGCAGTCTATCAGTTCATAATCCTTCCATTTATCTGCGATCCACATGGGATGATCTCCGTTTCGGTCTATCTGTTTTTGTAATAAATCGCTGCCGTGCTGTCTGTAAGAACAAGATCACATTTATTGTCGTAAAGGTACTGGAAACACTCCACCGATCCGCCGGTTAGCCTTATTATCTGTCCAAGGCTGTTTTTGATGCGGGGAACCGTATCCAGCGCAGCAAGAGACTCATCATTGATGTTCATTGCCATGCGTTTACCCCGCAGCTGCAGCTTGCTTGAGATACCGGAACCGGCTCTGGAGGCGATTATTATATCGTTCTGAACATACGGTCCTAAAGGTTCATACATACCTTCATCTACCATCTTCTGGTCGATAGCTATGCCTCCCCAGGCGCAGTCTATGTTTCCTGAGGAAAGCTCCACATATGTATTCTCATGTTCGATCTGCTGGAAGGAAAGATTCCAGTCGAGCAGCTCGCATACTGCCGTTGCAAGTTCTATATCGAAGCCCCAGTAAGCTCCGTTCGTATCTTTGTAGGCAAAGGGGAAAGAGTCAAGGTCTATACCGACCACAAAATTGCGCGGCTCCGGCATGCCGATCTTGTTCAGTGCCTCGGCATCACGTGGAAAAGTCACAAGCGATGTTCCGAACCATTTTCTGTTCAGTTCATCGATCTTGCCCTGCGCATTAAGCACCTGGATAGCAGCGGATACATAAAAGATCGTGATATCACCGGTCCTGAAGGCAAGCGCGTATTCCTGCTTGACAAGCGTGGCAACGGTTCTGACACCGTAACCCTGGGAATTCCCGCAGGCACACAATGAAATCATGAGGCATATTATTAGAATCAAACATAAAGCTTTTTTCATACTATAAATCAGAACCCGACAACTGGGTATAACCCCGGTATAATAATAGCGTAGTATATCATATATTTTTGGTTTTGGATATATCAAATAAGATGGGAATACTTCCTTTGTGCATGATTTACAAAAAATTAACGGAGGCGTCACAGGATGCCTCCGTTTCATTTTTTCGTCCGGCTTAATTTACTCTTTCGGTCTTTCGATCTCACAGACAAAGCCGATCTGGTTTCTGTAGTTGGCAGGATATTCTCCTTCAGGGTCGTTTATGCAGTCATTATATACCCAGCCTCTACCCGTCCAGTTCCACATGAATACATAGTCCTCAGGCGTATCGCCGTCGTACTCGGAAGGTTCGCCTCTGTCCCAATTGTAATAGAATTCAGCATTCAGGTCATCGGTCTCCCATACGAGCATGTCACTTTCACGGTGCAGACCTATCCAGACCACGCTGATGCCCATTTCACTTGCCAGATCTATAACTTTCTGGAACTCATCTGCGTCGTTTATAACGACGAGGTGCCCGCCTTCTTCAGCGCAGCGTGCTTTTGCTTCCGTCCAGCTGACATTTTCCGCAAAGAATCTGTATTCGGAGATCATCTCCACAGGAAGTTCGGGTGTGGGCTCAGGGGTCTCGACAGGTGCGTTGACCACGACGACGGGCGCAGGGGTTTCCTCTACCGGTTCAGGTTCCGGAATGACTTTTGCCGGTCCCATTATCTTATTGAACAGCAGCGCAGCTACCATAAGAAGCACGCTGAGAATAACAATGAATATCAGAGGTCTTCTCTTTCTTCTGCGCACCTCAGCCTCAATTTCTTTCTGTGAAAGTGAAACGGTCTCTCCGGTATTGGTGACGATTATATCAGGAAAGTCATCACTGTTTCTGCTTACACTGACAGGCTCGTACTCCGGCTCGACCTCCACCTTGGAAAGGCGAGGCACCGCATCTGCAGATCCGTTCTCTTCCTGGAAAGAGATCTCCTGCTCTGCTTCCCCGGGTATATACTCCTCATCGGAATATGCATCATCGAAATTATCGGGCACTTCTTCACCGATAAACACTTCTTCCTCCTCCTGATCCTGCGGTCCGCTTCCAGCTTCCGGCTCAGTCTCCGAGTCAGGATCATCATCTGCAGGATCGGTTACAGATGTGTCTTCATCTTTTTTGTCTGTCTGTCCCTGGTCGCCGAATATCGGTCCTACGACAGCAGAAGATTCATCCACTGTTTCTGCTTCCGCATTTTCTTCAAAATCATTCTGATTCTCGATGATGCTGACCATCATTCTCTCTATCTCGCTGAGATCATCATCGCTTTTTTTAAAAACTGCCTCAGCACATGGTTCATCATTCAGGAAGAGATTCTTCAGACAGTTATCGAGCATTATCTTCATTTCACCGGGATTGCGGTACCTGTCTGCCGGATCATAGCTGAGTGCTTTCTGGATTATATCTCCAAGTCTTCTGCCTGCATTGACCGGCTTATTGAACTCAGACCCCTGCAGTCTCAGCCTGTGGGCCTTTTTTTCATCGCAGTCGTCGCTTTCAAAGGGCAGTCTGCCCTCGGAGAGTTTATACATCAGCAGCCCTATGGAATACACATCCCCGGCGGGAGTCTTTCTGCCGTGCCAGTACAGTTCCGGTGCCGCATAGAGCAGCTCCAAACCGGACGGTTCATCACTGTAGGCAGGTCCGAGAACTATTTTACCGTCCTCATCGACTCCTACATTGCCTTCATATATGCCTCCGCGGAAGGCCATCTGCCCGGCCTGGGCATCCACCTCTGCGCAGAGCCTGGATGCAAACTCGCAAAGCTCTCTGCGGTCCATTCCCGAAAGGTTTTCGTTCGGTTCAATTGCCATTATGAAACCTCCGAAGGAAAAATTATGTAAACACAGAGTATCACAAGCATTCTGATTAGTCAATCAAGTGTTTATTTCAAAAGAGTGTTTTTTTGATAAAAAACACCCGCATCTCATCATGTGAGACGCGGGTGTTTGGCTGTAGATTCAAATCACGCGTTGTCGTACATTCTCTTGACCATACTCCAGTAGCGGTGAAGCTGAACGGAATCGTCCTCGTCTATGGTGAAGTGATGTCCCTCATACTCCGCTATCAGATATCCGTCATATCCGGCCTTCTTTATGATCGGCATGATCTTGTCATACGGGATGCAGGGATCATACTGATCATCGGCAAGGTAGTAAAACTTTCCGTGGATCATATGGGCATACTTGAGCAGTCCTTCAAGCTGTTCGAGTTTTCCGGCGGGGCAGTTTTTATGATAGAACTCTCCGGCGTACTGACGCTCGACCTCGTTGAGATCAAGTTTTTCGACCTCGCTCTCAGGCTTTCCGTCGCGCATGAGCTGAAGCACTTCTTCGATCTTATCATGTCTTGCGCCGGCTTCATACGCCTGACGGATGTGCAGACCATGGGGATAATGCTGGAAGATGCTCATATCGGGTGCAAAGCCAAGCCAGCCATCGCTGCGGTCCATAACCTCAAAATACTTTTCCCAGACAGGAACCAGCGGATGATGCGGATGATGCATCTCTATGCAGAGCTTAACGTCCATCTTTTCGCAGAACGGCCTCATGCTCTCGAATATTTCGGGAGTGATGGAGTGCTGGGTCTTCATCATATGGAAGCCGGCTTTATGAGCATAGATGATGTCGTTTCTGGTAAATTCCTTTATCTCTTCGGGAGAAAGGTCTCTGTCATTGCGCATGCCTATATCGATATAGCCTTCCCAGCAGACAGGCTCCACCTCATGTTTCTGCATTGTATCGCGGAGCTTGAAGAGCCATTTATCCGAGGGGAACGGATACTCCTCACAGGACTGGGCAGCAACGAGAGTTGCTCCGTCATATCCTATATCCTTCGCCCTTTTGATGCATCCCTCGAGATCGAGCTGTCTTGTATGGAAAGAATTAGAGAAACAATAAAGACTTACACCGTATTTTAAACCGTTTGCCATTTTCATTCCTCCTTCATTCCTTCACCGAAAGCGTTTTTTCGCAATCGCTGTCCACCACAAGATAGCTTCCGAAATAACCGGTATACGGGATCTTGTGCGACATCAGCATTTTCACCTTGTGCTTGCCCGGGGCGATGCCGTTTTCGTCCACTACCCTCATTATTGCCTTGCTTCCGGTGAACCAGTATTCCTTATACATATCCTTGATCTCACTCATAAGGAAAAACTTGTTGTTTACACCGAAGCGGAGATTCTCCTGAGGTATCTCAACATCATCGATAAAAACCCTCATGGAAAGCACATTGCAGATATAAGCTCCTCTGTATGTGGGGTATTTGCACTTGAACTCATAGCCCAGGACGATATCATCAGCCTTGTTGACTTCGATATCATCATCGCAGACCATGTATTTGTTGAATGCGGTAAAATCCATATATTATCCTCCGTTATATGATGCCGCTCGGATCACTCTTCCACATCGACCCAGATGTTGCCGTTGTTGGTGCTCTTGAGGCAGGCTTCAACAAACGCAAGGCCTTCGGCGCCGGCAGCGACAGTCTGATAATCGATCATATCGGGAGTAAAGGTGCCGTTTTCTCTGGCAAGGATGCACTCTGCGAAACTGGTGTAGAGATTGCCCATTGCTTCAAGCCAGCCCTCAGTGTGGCCGGAGGGTAGACGGCCGTATTTTGCCGCGGTCGGGGTGATCTGCTTATAGCCGCGGTGTACTTCACGGATGGTATTGTCAGCGTCGATGATCTTTATCTTATCGGGAGTCTCCTGGAACCATTCTATGGTGCCCTTGCTGCCGTAAATACGGACGCGGAGAGCGTTGTCATAGCCGATG
>JAIKVS010000103.1 GCA_024685535.1 Oscillospiraceae bacterium
TGAATTTTAACAAAAAAGGGTTCATCATTCGTTGATTTAACAACTTCAGAGCAGTTGAACCCAGTAAATTGAGAAGCCTGTTTTTTCACCTTAATAGACGGGTTCATATTAATCTGCTAATGGCAGAAAAGTTAGAAGGCCAAAAACAAAAGAAAACCAGATGCAAAACCAGACAGAAAACCAAGATAAGGATATAGATACAGATACAAATAAAAATAATGATAAGGATTCTAAATATAGATATGGAAAAAAGCCGCTCTCGAGATCTTTGTAAAACTCTATCTATGCCACAAAGCCAAAAATGCTTGAATTATCAGGCATTTCAGCTTTTCTCATTTTCTCTAAAAAAGATAACTCTGTTATAACCCTATTTCTGTATATTTTACCCATTGACACAAACTATTATATATAAGTATAATCTGTACGACTTTAAGGCGACCCTGAGAGATCGGCAAGACGTCAGATTAATAACGCTTCCGCTTTGATCAAGCGGATGGCTTTTGTCGTGTCTTGCCGTTATCCGGTAAGACTTTTTTGTTTGTTCTGCGGAGGATATACCATGCTGGTATTTGACAAGGTTAACAGGATCGGCTGCGGTGAGGAATTTGTACCGTCCATAGATAGCAGCAATTCATTTTCTTTCTCCCTGAACAACAGCAAATATGTTCTGTTTCCCGGTTTTTGCGATGTGCATGTTCATTTTCGCGAGCCGGGTTTTTCTTATAAGGAGACCATCAAAAGCGGTACCCGCGCCGCGGCGCACGGCGGATATACCGCCGTATGCACAATGCCGAATCTTGATCCTGTCTGCGACAGCATTGAACATCTCGCAATTCAGGAAAAGCTTATCTTAAAGGACGCGATCATCTCAGTCTATCCGTATGCCGCAATAAGTCTTGGTCAAAAAGGCGAAAAACTTGCTGATCTCAGCAGCCTTGCTAAGAGAGTCATAGCCTTCTCAGATGACGGGCATGGTGTGCAGTCAGAGAGTTTAATGCGGGAGGCTATGGAAAAAGCCAGATCATTAGGGAAGATCATTGTCGCGCATTGTGAGGATAACAGCTTGCTCAAAGGCGGCTATATACACGCCGGATCCTATGCGGCAATCCACAAACACAAAGGGATATGCAGCGAAAGTGAATGGGTGCAGATCAAGCGTGACCTCAGGCTAGCAAAAGAGACCGGCTGTGCCTACCACGTATGCCACATATCAACAAAAGAAAGCGTTTCGCTGATCCGCAAGGCAAAACTTGCAGGTGTGGACGTGAGCTGCGAGACTGCGCCGCACTACCTGCTCCTGGATGAGAAAGATATTCATGAAGACGGAAAATTTAAAATGAATCCTCCCCTGCGTTCGCAGGAGGATCGCGAGGCTTTGCTCGAAGGGCTCTTCGACGGGACTATAGATATGATAGCAACAGATCACGCTCCGCACAGTGCAGAGGAGAAAAGCAGGGGACTTGCCGGGAGTGCGTTCGGTATAGTAGGGATAGAAACTGCTTTTTCCCTTCTTTATACAGGACTTGTCAGGACCGGACAGCTGACACTAGAGAAGCTCATAAAGCTGATGGCAATTAATCCCCGAAAGCGCTTTGCCATACCGCTAGGGAATGATTTTTCTATATGGAATCTTGATAAAGAATATTCAGTTGATCCATCTGACTTTTTATCGAAGGGGAAATCAACACCCTTCGCCGGCCAGACGGTATACGGAGAATGTCTTCTGACGGTGCATCAGGGGAAGACAGTGTACAGTAAAAACAGCAAGGAGAACAACCATGGCTAAAAGAACAGACATCAAAAAAGTATTGATCATAGGTTCCGGTCCTATTGTGATAGGTCAGGCGGCAGAATTTGACTATGCTGGTACTCAGGCCTGTCTCGCCCTTAAGGAAGAAGGCTATGAGGTGGTACTGGTAAACTCGAACCCGGCCACCATCATGACTGATACCTCTATTGCAGACAAAGTCTATATGGAGCCCCTGACTCTCGAATATGTGGCAAAGATCCTTCGCTATGAACGTCCTGACGCAATAGTTCCGGGAATAGGCGGGCAGACCGGCCTGAATCTTGCAATGCAGCTGGAGCGTAAAGGCATATTGCACGAATGCGGCACAAAATTGCTCGGTACCAGCAGTGAGAGCATAGAACGTGCTGAAGATCGTGAGCTTTTCAAGGAGATGTGTCAATCCATCGGTGAACCCGTCATACCATCAGAGATCACTTATAATCTGGATGAGGCAAAGGCCGCTGCGGAGCGGATCGGATATCCTGTTGTACTGCGTCCTGCATTCACTCTCGGCGGTACTGGCGGAGGTTTTGCTTATAACGAGGAGGAACTCATAGATATCGGCACCAATGCCTTCCGTCTCTCTCCTGTTCATCAGGTGCTTATCGAAAAAAGCGTCAGAGGATATAAAGAGATAGAATTTGAGGTCATGCGTGATTCAAATGACCATGCCATAACCATCTGCGGCATGGAGAACGTTGATCCAGTTGGTGTGCACACCGGTGATTCCATCGTAGTAGCACCTATTCTTTCGCTGAACGATCACGATCTTAAAATGCTTAACGACAGTGCAATAAAGATAATCCGCGAACTGAAGATAGAAGGCGGCTGCAATGTGCAGTTTGCGCTCGATCCAAACAGCAGCAATTATTACCTTATTGAAGTCAATCCCCGCGTATCCCGTTCCTCTGCACTAGCATCAAAAGCCAGCGGTTATCCTATTGCGCGTGTTACTGCAAAAATAGCAATGGGAATGGCTCTGGAGGAGATACCTGTTGCCGGCGGTACAGCGGCTATTGAGCCGCAGCTCGATTACTTTGTTGCAAAGTTCCCGCGTTTCCCGTTCGACAAATTCTCCGCCGCAACCAACCTGCTTGGAACACAGATGAAGGCTACAGGTGAGGTCATGGGCATCGGCTCCAATCTTGAGGAGTGCTTCCTGAAATCCGTGTGCTCGCTTGAAATCGGTGTGGATCATTTCCATATGGCAAAGTTCGATAACTGGGCAGACGATAAGCTGCTTGATTATATATCCGATTTCAGAGATGATAACGTTTTCGCAGTCTTTGAACTGCTCCGCCGCGGTGTATCCGTTGAAAAACTCCATGAGATCACGATGATCACGGAGCTTTTCCTTCGTTCTTTTGAAAAGATCGTAAATATGGAAAACAAACTGCGGTCTAGGATCAACGATATCGCTGTTCTTCGTGAAGCAAAACAACTGGGTTTTTCAGACAGCTGCATCGCCCGTCTGTGGAATCTCAAAGAGATCGAGGTATATGAGCGTCGCCGCAAGCTTGGGATCATTCCCGTGTTCCGAATGGTGGACACGCTGCACACCGGAAAATATATTGCGTATCTCTATTCCTCATATTCAGGGAGAAACGATTCGCGCCTGACTAATAAAAAGAAAGTAGTAGTCCTCGGCGCAGGACCTATACGCATAGGTCAGGGTGTTGAATTTGACTACTCTACGGTCCACGCAGTTCAGACTATAAAGCGCAACGGATATGAAGCCATAATTATCAACAACAACCCTGAGACTGTGTCAACAGACTATACGACAGGCGACAAGCTCTATTTCGAACCCCTTACGCCGGAGCACGTTATGGCTATACTCAACTTTGAGAAGCCAGAAGGTGTTATAGCATCTCTTGGCGGGCAGACCGCTATAAATCTGGCTCAGCCGCTGATGGACCGCGGCGTTAAGATTATCGGAACTGACTGCGCGGCAATCGAACGGGCTGAAAACCGCGACAGTTTTGAAAAGATACTTCTCGATCTGAATATCCCGCAGCCTGTGGGCACAGCTGTGACCAACATTGAGGATGGCGTCGCAGCAGCAGAGAGGATAGGCTATCCTGTTTTGGTGCGACCGAGCTTTGTTCTCGGAGGACGTGCGATGGAAATAGTTGCAAACGAGGAAATGCTGCGGCACTATCTCAAAAGCGCTGTGGAGATCGACACGGATAAACCTGTGCTGGTTGACAAATACATACAGGGAAAAGAAGTTGAAGTAGATGCCATTTGTGACGGTCGCGATGTATTCGTGCCCGGTATTATGGAACTTGTTGAGCGCACAGGCGTACATTCCGGTGACTCTATCAGCGTATATCCGTCCTTCTCTATCTCAAACAAGGTCAAGGGGATCATCCTGCAGTATGCAAAAAAACTCGGCACTGGCATCGGGATAATAGGGCTTTATAACATACAGTTCATAGTCGACCGTGATGAAAATGTTTATATCATTGAGGTAAACCCCAGGTCATCAAGAACAGTACCCTTCCTCTCGAAGGCTACAGGCTGGTCCCTTGCCGACATAGCGACCGAAGTTATCCTCGGCAGGAGTCTGAAGGAACAGGGAATTTTCGATCTCTATCCTGAGGAAAGAAAACGTTATTATGTCAAAGTTCCCGTCTTCTCCTGGAACAAAATAAAAGGTCTTGATGCTTATCTCAGCCCGGAGATGAAATCCACCGGTGAGGCGATAGGATACGACACCAAACTGCATCGCGCCATGTATAAAGCACTTCAGGCTTCAGGTATGAAACTCCAGAATTACGGCACCGTATTCGTTACACTTGCAGATGAGGACAAGGCGGAAGCTCTTCCCATGGTCCGCCGTTTTTATGACATGGGTTTCAATATCGAGGCTACAATCGGTACTGCAAGATTCCTGAAGAATCATGGTATCCGTACGCGCGTGCGCAGAAAGCTGAGCGAAGGAAGCGAGGAGATACTGGACTCTATCAGAGCCGGATATGTCAGCTATATAATCAACACACGCGCCATCCACAGAGATACGCACTACGAGGACGGAGTTGCTATCCGGCGCTGCGCCGCGGAAAACAATGTGACGATCTTCACGTCTCTGGATACCGTGAGAGTTCTTCTGGACGTGCTTGAAGAGACAACTATAACCGTCTCCACTATAGATGCATAAAACAATGAAGCAGGTAATTTTTGAGCTTATCGAGAACACAGCGCTCACCGGAAAGGTATCGCGTCTGCGTCTGAGAGGCGATGTATCTGCCATAACTGTCCCGGGCCAGTTTGTTCAGGTTCAGATAGAGGGATTGTTTCTGAGGCGTCCCTTTTCGGTGTGTGACCGGGATGAAAACAGTTTTACGGTTCTGTATGAAAACATTGGGGCCGGTACGGATATTCTTCACGCAATGGCTTCCGGCTCTAAGCTGGATGTCCTGACGGGGCTAGGGAACGGCTTTGACATCTGGCGTTGCGGGGATACCCCCCTGCTGATAGGCGGCGGTACAGGTATTTCACCCTTGTACTGGCTTGCCAAAGAGCTTCTTAATACCGGAAAAACACCGACAGCGCTCCTCGGCTTCAACACTGCGGATGATGTGTTTTACGCTGATGAATTCGAAGCTTTAGGCATCCATACCATAATAACTACTGCAGATGGCAGCAGAGGTCTCAAAGGTTTTGTAACTGAAGCAATGAAACTCCCGCACAGCTGTTTTTATGCATGCGGTCCTGAAGAAATGCTCAGAGCAATATGTAAGACAAGTCCGAAGCCCGGCCAGCTAAGTTTAGACAGGCGAATGGGCTGCGGTTTTGGCGCATGTATGGGATGTACCGTTATCACCCGTAACGGGCCGAAGCGGATCTGCAAAGAAGGTCCCGTGCTGGACCGGGAGGAGATCATATGGGAAGACTGAGTGTTGATCTTTGCGGAATCGAGCTGGACAATCCCGTTATCCCCGCCTCCGGCACATTCGGCTATGGCTATGAATTTGCTGAGTT
>JAIKVS010000113.1 GCA_024685535.1 Oscillospiraceae bacterium
AATATACCTCTCAAAGAAGGCATAGTCCGCAGCATGGACAAGCCGGCCATGCTCCCATTTTCTGTAATACGGGTCTTTCTTCATATACTCGAGGGTATCGTTCATCCAGCCCATGTTCCACTTGAACATGAAGCCAATGCCACCCTCGGCGACGTCCGCGGTTATGCCCGGTATTATGGATGAGTCCTCGGCGATCATATACGCATCAGTCTGAGTTCTGATAGCGTAGTTTATCTGTCTGAGGAATTCAGTGCTTTCAAGGTTTTCGTGCCCACCGTATTTGTTAGGTCTCCATCTTGCACGGCTGAAGCTCGAATAGAGCATAGCAGCAACTGCGTCAACTCTAAGCGCATCGATGTGAAATTCCTTTATCCAGTAGAAGGCGCTGGAGGCAAGGAAGCTTTGGACCTGGATCTTTTCATGGTCGAAAGCATAGGTCCCCCACTCGGGATACTCAGCCTTAAGCGGATCAAGCGACTCATAGAGAGGCGTGCCGTCAAAGCGGGCAAGGCCGAAATCATCTTTCGGGAAGTGGGCAGGCACCCAGTCCAGGATGACTCCTATACCGTTAAGATGCATGATATCCACAAAATACCTGAAATCATCCGGATCACCGTATCTGCTGGTGGGAGAGAAGAATCCCGTCACCTGATAGCCCCATGACCCGTCAAAAGGATATTCGCATATGCCTATCAGTTCCACATGAGTATAGCCCATGTAAACTACATACTGCGAAAGTTCCTCGGCCAGCCTGCGGTAGTTCAGGAAACCGTCCGGGTCCCTGGAATAATCCTTTTTCCATGATCCGAGATGCACCTCGTATATGGCCATCGGCTGTTCGGGAACACGCTTCCCGTCCCTGGCAGCCATATATTCAGTATCTCTCCATTTATAGTTTTTCAGGCTGTAAACGATGGATGCATTTGCAGGCCGTCTCTCCGTATAGAATGCATAGGGATCGGATTTAAAGCGCTTTTCGCCGTCCGCTCCGTTTACGACAAAGCGGTATACATCGCCCTGCCCTATACCGGGGACGAACAGTTTCCAGACCCCTTTTCTTCCGGGCTCCATTTTTCCGTTTGCCTCGTTCCAGCCCGTTTTGCCTGTGATCACGGATACGGACCTGGCATGCGGTGCCCAGACTGCAAACTTTGTGCCTTTCACCCCGTTCTGTGTGGTTATATGCGCACCAAGTTTCTTATAGGCAAAGCAGTCGATCTTTTCGTTGAATTCAAAACCGCCCTCTTTCTCCTGGGGGGACTTCTTCTTATCTTCCTTCACGAGAGGCTCTCCTTTCAGATATCTTTATGCCTCAGTTCCCAGAACGCCACCGCGCTCGCAGCAGCAACGTTCAGGGAATCCACATCATGATACATAGGTATTCGCACAGTATAATCGCATGAGGCGATGGTGCTTTCGGCAAGACCGTCGCCCTCAGTACCGAGGATGACAGCTAGTTTTTCCTGCTCCGCAAGGACGGGACTGTCTATGCTCAAGGCATTGTCCCTCAGAGCCATGGCCGCCGTCACATATCCCATCCGCCGCAGCCTTTCAAGTCCGGGCTCAGGCCAGTCTTCGGGTTTTTTTCCGATGTACGCCCAGGCTATCTGGAAAACCGTGCCCATGCTCACTCTGACAGATCTTCTGTAAAGAGGATCGCTGCATGCAGGGGTAAGCAGCACCGCATCCATTCCCAAAGCCGCGGCAGAACGGAAGACAGCTCCTACATTGGTCGGATTCATAACGTTTTCAAGGACGGCTATCCTTTTTGACTTTGAGCAGATGCTCTCAACATCAGGCTGCGCCGGCCTCAACATGGCGCAGAGGACACCACGCGTCAGTTTGTATCCGGTAAGCTGTTCCAGAACATCTATCGTTGAAGTATAAACAGGTATTCCCTTGCATCTTTCTATAACATGCCTGGCAGCAGTCTCAATATGCTTTTTTTCAAGCAGCATGGAAACCGGTACGCATCCAGCATCCAGAGCTCTTTCTATCACCACCGGACTCTCCGCTATGAACATGGCATTTTTCGGCTCTTGCCTGTTCAGCAGCTGTGCTTCAGTGAGTCTGGCATATACATCGAGCTCCGGGGCTTCGAAATCATCTATTTCAATCACATTCGGCATTTTCTGTTCTCAGAAGGCTCTCAGGGTACTTTGTTCTGAAGCGCAAGATGCCATTCTTCAGCACATCCTGCTATATATGCGGATATCTCACCAACGACCCTGTTGCCCGCAATATCCTCTACACCATTGTTCATTACTACGAGAAGAACGGGCTCCGGAGTATATATTATCCCTCCCGCATGGACCACATGCCCTGCACTTCCGTATTTCTGGGCTATGCGGTATCTGTCTCCAAGCACCTTATGGAAATACTTAGTCGGTGAAGCCTCACACATATACCTGATCACATTTGGATAATCGCTTGCATGGGTATAAAGCTCCTTTATTATCCCCAGGTAGAACCTGGCTGAATATAAATATCCCCTGTAAAACCCGGCAGGCAACTCCTCTGCAATAAAACCTTCAGAAAAGCTGAGATCGTTGCTTCTTACATTTTTTATATCGTTTTTAAATATTTTCTCCAGCAGTCCGTAAGCCCAGCTGTTGTTTGAGTCTCTCAGGATCTTTTCCTTGGCAGTCTCAAGGTCGATATTCATAACAAGATTATTGGAATCGAGCTCTCCTTCAACTTCCATCCGGGTGATCTTCATCACCATTGGCAGCTTGAAGAGACTGGCAGTATACCACCAGCGGTTTGCATTGTAGTAATAGTATTCACCAGTGCCAGTATAATACAAGGCCACACTAACAGAGTCTTTGCTCCGCCCAGCGGAGGTCACGATCTCTTCAATCTTCGCATCAAGTGCCGCCTCATCGATGACTGAGACGGATGCTGTAATGATTTCTCCGGAGCCATCAGCTGATTCCGCATAGGCTGCTGCAGGAAGCAGCATAAAGGTCATTACCGCCGCTATTATGAATGATGTGATTCTTTTCATCCGTTTATTTCGTTTTTTCCTTTTATAGTGAAAATATCTCTGCACATACAGAGATATTTTTATTTTGAATTCTTAAGATATCCGATCACTGCTTTCGCCAGATCGTTAAAAGTCTCAGCTCTGTCGATCTCATTCTTTGCCCATGCTTTATCCTCGTCAGAAATCCTGTTTCTGCCGTTATTTCTGACCCACCCGATAATAGCTTTGAGTTCATTTAATGTCATGACGATCTCTCCAGACTGTTTACTTAATTATTTTACCACAGCGTGCGTTCATAAATCAACAACGCCGCGAGCAGCCTTCCGTATTTTTCATCACACACAGCGCGGCGCTCATTCCTTCACCGTTCCTGTCAGCATCACAGCATATTTTTCCGTTTTTATTTATTTTACCCTATGGGCATCAGCATTCTATCAGCGCACTATATCCAGTATGTCAATTGAACAGGCCATCAGCAAAGTGTTATACTCAGTAAAAAAGCTATCTCTGAAGGGAGGTGTGCCGCATGGGCAGGAGAAACATAAAGCAGGTGGTGCTGCCACTCATAACCGCATTCATCTGGGGTTCCGCCATCGTTGCGCAGAGCATAAGCACAAATTACATCGGCACATTCACCTTCAATGCGGCAAGATCACTGGTAGGTGCGGTCTCACTTCTTCTGTTCATAATAATACGCGGCCGCTTCAGAAAAGAAAGCGCTCCTTTCGGCAAAGGCGGGGAGGAAACGCGGAATCTGATCAAAGGCGGGATCTGTTGCGGTGCTTTTCTGGCGCTGGCCGTGGTGCTGCAGAACCAGGGCCTCAGATACACCGGAGCCGGCAAGGCGGCCTTCATCACCGCAATGTACGTGGTACTGGTGCCGGTCTCGGGTCTTTTCTTCCGCAGGAAGGTGGCCCCTCTGCTCTGGGCAGGCATACTGTTCGCCGTGGCAGGACTTTATTTTTTATGCATAGACCCCGCTGAAGGAGCAGCTTTTAACAAAGGCGACATTCTGGTGCTTATGAGCTCCTTTGCTTTCACCGCGCAGATCCTGGCAATAGACCATTTTGTTAAAAAAGCCGACAGCATATGCCTGTCATGCATACAGTTCGCCACAGTATTCCTGCTCTGCACAGCCGGAGCACTGCTGTTTGAGGATACCTCAATGCCGCAGCTTCAGCAATCTCTTCCGTATATCCTTTATGTCGGGATATTCTCCAGCGCAGTGGCGTACACGCTGCAGACCGTCGCCCAGAAGGACGGCAATCCGGTCGTGGTTTCTCTTATACTGAGCCTTGAATCATTCTTCGCCGTTCTGGTGAGCGCGGTGGTGCTTCAGGAGAGGCTCAGCATCCGCGAAGTCACAGGCTGTGTGCTGATGATGGCAGCTACAGTGCTCTCACAGCTGAAACCGGATCAGACGCAAAGCTGAAACAATGCAAATATTCAAACAGCCGGACCCTAACGGTCCGGCTGTTCTTTTTCTACTGGGCTTCTATCTCTTTTATGTTGTATTCGTTCCCGGTTACAAGGAACGTGTTTCCGCTGCCGCAGTATGGGCAGATCTTCTTGTATGTCATGGTGTCATATGTTTTTCTGCAGTCCTGGCAGTATGTCACGGCCTTGATCTTCTCGATCTTCAGCTCCGCTTCCTTTAAGAATTCGGACTTTTTCTTTGACCACTCCCAGAAATCGGTGAGATACTCGGGTATTATCGTGCTGACCTCTCCGACCTCAAGCGTCACTGAGGCGACCGTTTTCAGATCCTGCTCCCTGCAGATCTTCTCTACAGTATCGATAACATAGACAACAGTGCTCAGTTCGTGCATTACTTGCCCTTGCGGATCACGCGCACAGCCTGACGCGCCGCATGCTTAAGCATCGGGCCGACCTTGTCCTCACAGCGCACCATCGTGGACGCCGCAGGAACATCTCTCTCCAGGTGGATGGCATCGAACATGCACTTGGTGGTGCAAAGTCCGCAGCCTATGCACTTGTTCTGATCTACAACGCTTACGCCGCATCCCAGGCAGCGGCTTGCCTCTGCCCTGACCTGCTCCTCTGTGAAGGTGAGCCTGTCATGCTCGAAGGACCTGGCCTTTGCGGGGTCGTGCAGGATGGGCTGACGGGCAGGCCTGTCGAAACTGTCCACGCCGAACACAAGGTTATCCTTATCCAGCTCATAGAACTCGCGCAGGTTGCGTCCTCTGGTGAGGCTCTGACCATCCTGAACGAAGCGGTGGAGAGACTCTGCTCCCTCACGTCCGGCAGCGATGGCGTCGATGGCGAATTTCGGTCCGGTATAGACATCACCGCCGACGAATATGTCGCTCTGTTCTGTCTGGTATGTGACAGAATCGGCAATGGCATTGCCCTTGGCTCCGGTCTTTAGAGCTCCGACATCGAGTCCGCCCCAGTCGATGGTCTGGCCAACGGCTGCAAGCACGGAATCGACCTCGACGGTCTCAAAGCGACCTGTTCCGACGGGTTTCCTTCTTCCCTTCTCATCAGGCTCGCCAAGCTCCATGATCTCAACTTTGAGACCTGTGACTTTTCCGTTTTCTCCGATGATCTCAACAGGCGCGTTCAGGAAACAGAACTTCACGCCTTCTTCTCTTGCCTCGGCGACCTCTTCCTTATCCGCAGGCATCTCTTCTTCACTGCGGCGATAGATCACGAGGGTCTCCGCGCCGAGGCGGATCGCCGTGCGGCAGACGTCCATAGCGACATTGCCTCCGCCGATGACTGCGCATTTCTTTCCGATCTCAGGCCTGTTTCCGAGATTGACCTCTCTGAGGAAATCAATGCCGCCGAAAACTCCCTGCAGATCTTCACCCGGTACGCCGAGTTTCTGGCTCTTCTGGGCTCCGATCGCGGCATAGAAGCCTTTGTATCCTTCATCACGAAGCTGCTGGATGGTGACGTCCCTGCCGACCTCTGTATTCATGCGGAACCTGACGCCCATTTTTTCAAGGATCTCTATCTCGCCCTTGAGAGCGGAGCGGTCGAGACGGTAGCTCGGGATGCCAATGATCAGCATTCCGCCGGGTTCACTGTTTCTGTCAAAGACCGTTACATTGGTATAACCCATGCGTGCAAGATAATATGCGCAGCTGAGTCCGGCAGGGCCTGCACCGATTATGGCCACCTTCTCCTCATAGGGCTTGTCGATCGGACGGCGGCGGATAAATTCGGGAACATAGCGCTCAGCGCTCTTGAGATCCTGCTCGGCGATGAATTTCTTGATCTCATCTATGGCAAGAGCCTTATCGAGTTTGCCGCGGGTGCAGGCATCCTCGCAGCGTCGGTTGCAGACATAGCCGCATACCGACGGGAAGGGATTGTCCTGCTTAATAAGCTTGAGTGCATCAAGATAACGGCCTTCCTTCGCGAGCTTGATATAGCCCTGGATGGCAATGTGTGCGGGGCAGGCTGTCTTGCAGGGGGCAGTTCCGGACTCGTGGCAGTTCTTGCGGTTGTCGAAGACATAGTTCGGATTGAATTTGTCCTCACCCCATTTGAGGCCGGAGGGGAGCTCCTGCTTCGGATATTCAACTTCGCCGTTTTTGGTGCAGAGCTTCTGACCAAGCTTTACCGCTCCTGCAGGGCAGACCTCAACGCATTTTCCGCAGGCAACGCAGTTATCCCTGTTCACATGGGCGCGGTAGGCTGATGCCGAAAGGTTGGGCGTATTGAAATACTGGCTGGTGCGGAGAGCGAAGCATACGCCGATGTCGCAGTTGCATAGGCCGAATATCTTGTCCTCGCCGTCGATATTGGTGATCTGGTGGACATATCCGTTATCCTCGGCGCGCTGGCAGATCTCCAGGACCTCTTCCTTTGTGATATAGCGGCCTTTGCCGGTCTCCACAAGGTACTGAGCGAAATCGCCCAGACCGATGCAGCAGTCGTCCTGGATCTCGCCGGAGCCTTCACCATACAGTCTTCTGGCATTTCTGCAGGAGCAGTAGCCAACTGAATATTTACCGTCATATTTATCGAGCCAGTGGGAGATATGCTCGACCGAAACGGACTTGTTCTGGGACTCGATAGCCTTCTCAACAGGGATGACATGCATTCCTATGCCGTCGCCTCCGGGAGGAATAAGGTGGGTCTTTCCAACGAGCGGCAGGAAGGTCATCTTATCGAAGCTGTCGGCCAGCTCAGGATATTTCTCCACCTGCTCGAGGACCATGTTGGTCATTTCGGCGATGCCGGGAACGAATAGCTGAACATAGTAACGCTTCTCATGCTCAGGATTCTCCCAGCTGTATTCAACGGCGCCGGTACGCGCGGCCTTCTCAAGCAGCTCCTCCACATGCTCAGGATCCTTACCGGTCAGTTTAGCGATCTGCTCCAGTGATTTAGGCTGGCGAAGCCCCATTTTGAGCATAATCTCCGCCTGCTCGTCGCTTTCCAGCGAACGGTCCAGCAGGATATACTCCGGATCGTCTTCCGTCAGTCTTTTGATGCCGAACTTATACGGCAGACGGTCTGTGATCATTTTGCCGAGATCGAACAGTATCTCTCTTGCCATAGTCAAATCTCCTTTTCCCCTCATATATTATTTAAATCTTTCCTGTCTTTAAGGCATGCAAATGCACACAATAAACTATTTTAAGCATATCATAAAGGCGCTTAAAAGTCACTGTATATTTTACCTGCAGAGCACTTTTCTTCCATCCGCATCAGCTGAGCCAGCCTTTGGCAAAGCGGAGCAGTATCTCCGCCGCCTGTCCCCGTTCCCCGGGAGTCTCCGCTCCGAAGACGACGGCGACCAGAGTATGTTCCTCTCCGTCCACCGTAGCTTTGCAGGAAGCCACGAGGCAGTAGCCCGCCTTGGTGGTGGAACCGGTCTTGAGGCCTGTGGTCCCTGGCATATTGAAGACGAGAGGATTGGAGTTCGCCGTAGTGTAGTTCAGCGTCGGCATGTTGGAATACTGCAGAGATGTTATATCCGTTATATCAGGATAATGCTCAAGAATATATGAACACAGGCGGAACATATCCGAGGCGCTCATACGGTTCTGCAGCTTTGAAGGCAGTCCCGTCTCGCCGAACACGGGAAGACCGTTAGAATTATAGAATCTCGCTGTCCTGAGGCCAAGCTCCGCCGCTCTTCCGTTCATGAGCTCCACGAACTTCTCCTCCGATCCCGATACATGCTCCGCGATCGCCAGCGCGCATTCGTTGCTTGACGCAAGGAGCATCATCCGGACGAGCTCATCAAGCGGCACGGATGTTCCCTCCCCGAGCTTGACCATCGCATCGGCAGTCAGGGAAAGCTCCGCCGCATTTTTGCTGATCTTTACAATATCACCGCTCTTTACACTGCCGCCGTCCATCGCCTCGCGGAGCAGCAGATAGGTCATCAGCTTACTGGTGCTCGCGATCGGAACGGGAAAAGTTGAATTCTGGGCAAAGAGCACGGTATTCCTGTTTGCATCTCCTACCAGGACGCTGCTGAAAGCATCGAAATATCCTTCCTCCTTGAGCTGAACCATGTCCACAGTGAAAGTCTGATCAGGATATATCCTCAGCGCATTGTCGGGAAAAGCCTCAACAGACAAATCGAGCATCAGCCGGATATCGATCAGGCTCATATAGAGCGCTCCGTTGCTCGCATAAGTATAGTAGCGCATGTCCGAGCCATTGAAAAATATACGGTTGCGGAGCAGCTCAGCCCACACGGCAGACCTGCTGTCCTTCCCGGTGAACGGCGCAGTACCGGAAGCTTTGCCAGTATTTATGACGAAGTGGGCACCGTGAAGACTGCTGTTCTGAAACTGTACGGTGAATTTTTTCTCAGTAGTTTTCAGCACTGCCGCAAGGTCATTCAGGGACAGATACAGATTGTTCTCATGGGTCACATCATAACCCCTGACGATGTATTCCTTCCCGTCACCTATTGAAACGGTGACAGTGACGGGATAGAGCAGGTCGCTGTCCGCAAAGGCCTGCGGCGCAAGCGGCAGCACCATCACAAGACAGATCACAAGGGATATGAAACGCGCTGCTTTTTTCATCCGCACCCCTCCTTACAGAAGTTTCATTGCCACATTGAGCCTGCCGTGCTCTTCGCTCACATCCGCGAAAGCGCCGGAGATGAGCGGCATGGCAGGCGGAAGATGTCCGAGGTCCGCATCAAGGACAATCGGCATTCCGAATTTTTCAAGTATGCCAGTCACCGCATTCACCCTGTTCATACCGAGGATCTCCTCGTCGAAATGATACGGCCTGCCTATGATAAAGCCTTTAGCAGTTTCGAACCAGCCTGCTTCGGCAAGCTGCCAGAGCGATCTTCTCATGCTCATCGGAGTCAGATCGCAGGACTCAAGGAACCATATTACGCCGTCCTTCGCATATCTCTCCTCGAATTCACGCACTTTATCGAACGGAGTGCCGACCAGGACAGAGAGGCAGTCCAGACAGCCGCCGAGAAGCCGTCCGGAAAACGCGGCGCCGCCCGGAGCGCCGAAGGTTTTGATACACGGCGCTTCCGTTATGTTATAAGGCCGGAAGGGATCCTCCTCATCCTTGAGAGAAATGAGTTCCCACCCGTCATATGAGGAGACTTTAAGACCCCGGCCTTTAAGGATGCCGAACGCATCGGCGAGCGAGGGATGCCAGGGCTTCATAGAAAAAGCCGGCGCACAGGGGCCGTAGACAGCCGCTGTATCGCAGAGTACGGGAAGAGTGAAGGTCAGGTTGGTATTATCCGAAAATCCCATGTACCATTTCGGCTTTGCCGCCATGATGCCCTCGAAATCGACGAAGCTGAGATCTTCGCACATGGTCTCTCCGCCTCCGCAGGAGATGATAACATCGCACCTGTCGTTTAAGAAGAAATCATTTATCTCAGCTGCGCAGTTTTCCGGGCTGCTGCTTTTGCCGACACCATCGTCTCTGAAGCAGTTAGGTCCGAGCACGGTCTTATAGCCCCTTGAACGGAAGCGGCGCAGACTTTCTTTAAAGCAGGTCCTGTAAGGTTCGGTGGTGCATCCGAAGGACGGGGCAATGAAGCCTATCCTTCCGTTTTTTGGCAGAAATTCAGGATATCGCATTTCTGAAAGCCTCCGCTGTATAAGGATCATGGCAAATTTATATAATTATATCATATTTTATTTTACTTGTCTGTAAATATAAGACTGCGTCTGCACGACTGAATTCACAGGCAGATAAAAAACTTTTTACCCACAGGTGTAAAATTGCTCACGGAATGCGTAGTGTAAAGGTGAGAAGAGGTGAAACGCATGACAGACACGCAGATAATCGACCTGTTCTTTGAGCGCTCGGAGCAGGCGATATCAGAACTTGCGGTAAAACACGGCAGAGCCGCTGAGAGAGTTGCAAACAACATTCTCGCAGACAGACAGGATACGGAGGAAGTAGTAAACGACACTTACCTCGGAGTATGGAATAGCGTTCCCCCCGCCCGCCCCTCACCGCTGCGGACCTACGTCTGCAGGATAGCGAGGAATCTTGCCGTGAAAAAATACCACTCAAACACAGCCGCCAAGAGGAACAGCTTTTACGATACCGCTCTTGAAGAGATAGAGGATTGCATTCCCGACATGAACACGGTTGAGGACAGATACGCCGCGAAAGAGCTTGCCGCGGCGATCGACAGCTTTCTCGACACGCTCAGCTACGAGGACCGGTTTTTCTTTATGAGACGGTACTGGTATTCCGATCCCCTTACGGAAATTGCCGAAATGGCAGGAACGAATTACGACCGTGTTTCAGTCCGCCTTCACCGAATCAAGGAAAAGCTCAGAAAATATCTTGTCAAGGAGGGAATGCTTGTATGAACCGGGAAATCATCTCCCGTGCCCTTAACGGATTATCCGACAGGCACGTGACCGAGACTGCGGTTTTCGCTCCCCCGGCATTACAGGAAACCCCGGAAAGGACGAAACCTATGCATATCGCAGTTAAAAAACACGCCTCGAGGCGCATATTCACAATAGCCCTCGCCGCGGCGCTGATCCTCTCGCTCGCCATTGCGGCCTATGCGACCGATCTTTTCGGCCTGAGAGCCATACTTATCAAGGATGACAGTCTTACAGCCTACAAATGGGTGGATAACGGCGACGGCACGCGCAGGCCGGTGGAAAACCCGGACGGCGGATTCGTATCCATCACGCAGCCCCAGGACGTTCCGGATGAACTGCCCGCAGGTATAAGAGAAAAGATCGAAAACTCAGAAAAGGCCTGGGCGGAATGGAAAGAGTGGAACGCGGGCAACGCTCCGAAAATGCCCGATGTCTATAAGGCACCGGAAGGCTGCATGCTGCAGGATGAGACAGAGAACGAAGACGGTACCTGGACACTGAATTTCTATGGCTCTGTGATCCCCGGAGCCGATAACAGTGAAAACCCGGATGACGTTGAAAGCCGTGAGCTTCTGGAGACCCGCATCGCCACAGCCGAAGAACACCGGCAGATGCAGGACTTTATGACGATATCCGGCATGGGCTATCCGGGCTACGACTACAAATATAACGTGACCGGCGAAAACGGAGCTGCCAAGCTGGAAGAGATCGCCTCGCGCTATGGTCTGAAACTACGCAGAAAGTCAACAGCTCTGTTTCAGAACTTCGGAGATCAGACCGGTTTCCTCAGCAGAGAGGAACTGACGCAGAAGATAAATGAGATCGCCGGCGGAAATCACAGCTTCTTCCGCACCGAGCCGACAGGCTATGACAAGTTCTACTACTGGGACGAAGGCACCTTCGCCGTAAGCTTCTATACCACCGATGACTTCAGCAACGCCGGCACCAGCTGCTATCTCTACAATTCACCCTACGCCACGCTTTCAAGCGGATATGAGATCATTTCCGAGGTTTCGGATATCAACGCCTTCTCCCCCCGCATACACACAACACCGGACGGAACGGACGTTACGGTGCTTCACAACGGAGCAGACATGTTCGCTTATGTTTATTTAGACAACTCTTTCGTGAACATGCAGATCTTCCAGCCCGAAGGGCTCAGTGATGAGGAGATAGACGCCATAATCGACATGGTGGACTTCAGCGTTATCACCTGACGCCATACAACATAAAAGGCCGCCGGCTCAAGAGATCTGCGGCCGCACAAATAAAAAAAACCTTTCCGGACGACCCGAAAAGGCGGCAGCACCATATATACCTTACAAAAACACCCTATAAACAGAAGTAACCCCCGGCCGAGCATCTTTCACCTACTCTGTCGGGGGTTACTTCTCTGTGTTTTTGTTATCTAGCATCTATGGTTACCTCTCTTTCTTCCAGATCCTGCCGCATTTAACATCCGTACCGTTCAACCCTCTCACCAAATCATTTCATTTACATCTCTATGTGAGACAAGCATTTGTGGGGGTAATTTCCGTATTGTTTGACCCTGCGGACTTCCTACTATTATTTCGGAGCTCTGTTCTCCTGTTGATTAAACTATACTATACGGCACCGGAGTTTTCAATCGGCAATAGTTAATGAATTAAGCAGTTGAAACTTGTATAAATGGCTGAAATCTGTCAATTTCCACAATTTTATTCAAATAAGAGGTTGACATATTCGTGAATATGATGATAGAATAACATTGTTGCGGACCAGCAGAGGTCCGCTTATCTTTTTATGTACAAGAAAACTGCCCGTGAGCCGAAGCCTCCGGGCAGTTTATTGTATATATAAAACCACGCGCTAGGCGCGTGGTTCAAAAGAGCTTAAGCGAAGAGGAATAAGAAAAAACTCCTTTTGCGGTATAATCAAGGTGCGGTCCGCCAACTGCACAAAGAAAAGCAAAAGGAGGACATTCAGAATGGGACTGAATGACATCAACAGTTTATCGCACACGAAATGGAATTGCAAATATCATGTGGTGTTTGCACCGAAGTATCGGAGGAAAGTATTCTATGGAGAGAAGAAAGCAGAAATCGGAAGGATACTTCGGCAATTGTGTGAATGGAAGGGAGTAAAAATAATAGAGGCAGAGTGCTGTCCGGATCATGTACATATGCTGATAGAGATCCCGCCAAAGATATCGGTATCAAGTTTCATGGGATATCTGAAAGGGAAAAGCAGTACAATGCTGTATGAGCAATTCGGCGAACTGAAATACAAATACAGGAACCGGGAATTCTGGTGTAAAGGGTATTATGTGGATACAGCGGGCAAGAACACAAGCCGAATTGTGGAGTATATAAAGAACCAACTGAAAGAAGATGAAATGAGCGAACAGTTGGCAATAAGTGAAATCGGCCCTTTTAAGGGCAGCAAGTAACAATCCTTACGCAGCTGGCAGATCGTATTACACGTTTGACGTGTCCGCGAGGAACAGAGGGCTATGCCCGCATATGAAAAACCACCCGCTTCGCGGGTGGATGTTTATTCATTCTTCGTCCTCTTTTCCGGCAATGTGCCTCACCAGCACCTTTTCGACGCGTCTTTCATCCGCATCGAGGACCGTTATCTGGATGCCGTTATATGTGAAGCTTTCACCGGGCTGCGGGAACTTCTCCATCATCTCCACAGTCCAGCCGCCGACCGTCTCGCTTTCGGGCGAAAGGGCATTTTCGGGGATCTTCATCAGATCCATGAATTCTGACATGGACATGTCGCCGTCCAGCAGGAACTCACCTTCGGAATTCATGACTATCTCAGGCTCGACATTATCCGTCTCATCCCAGATCTCTCCCACTATCTGCTCAAGAACGTCCTCCATGGTGATGACGCCGAGAGTGCCGCCGTATTCATCCGAAACCACGGCAAGATGCTGCTTTGCCTTTCTCAGCCTGTCGAGCACCTGAGGCAGCTTCATGGTCTTATATACATAGCATACCGGCATGAGGAGTCCGCGGATGTTTATAGGCTCAAGAGTCTCGGGCACCGCCTTCAGGAAATGGTTCAGGGAAAGCACGCCGATCATATTGTCGATCCCGCCCTCATAGACGGGGATCCTCGAATGGTTCGCATTCTCAACGGCGGAAAGGATCCTGTTCCAGTCATCCTCAATGTCGATGGCCTGGATGTCCACCCTGGCGGTCATGGCCTCATAGGCCGAGATATCCGAGAAATCTATAGCCGCCTGAACGAGCTCCGACCGGTCCTCATCGATCACATCCTCATCCTCAGCGGTCTCTATTATCTGCTGCAGCTCCTCAACCGCCTCGTCGCTGCCGGACTGCCCGTCCTCGCGCTTAAACAGAAGGTCAAAGAGAGCTATAAGCTTCACTATGACCCATATAAGCGGATAAAGGACTATCATGAACGCCCTGATGATATACGCATATCTCATGGAGAGCGTGGTGGCCTTTTTCTTGGCGGTTATCTTGGGGATGGTCTCACCGAAGATTATTACGAGCAGCGTCATTATAACCGTGGCGAGCCAGGCGAACCTGTCCCTGCCCTGATCGAGCAGGATGACCATGATGGAAGCCAGAGAAGAGCCTGCGATGTTGGCAAGATTGTTCCCGATGAGTATGGCGCTGAGCGAGTCATCGAAGCGGCGGGCAAGGAACAGAGCGGCCTTCGCTCTGCGGGATCCGTCCTCCGCGGCGTTTTCGAGCCTCACCTGATTGCATGACGAGACGGACATCTCGGCTGCGGAGAAGAACGCGGAACAGCAGATGCAGGCAAATATACCTAACGCAACTATAATAATATTCACTGTTTTCCGCCTCCTTCCTCTTCTTCAGGAAGGCGCTCCACTTTAAGGCGCAGTATCCTGTTATGCTCCATCTCGGCCACCGTGATACGTAGGCCGTGGTAATCAAAGAATTCTCCCACCTTAGGAATGGCCGGGAACTTAACATACGCCCATTCGCTCATGAGTGTGTTCTCAAATTCCCCGTTCTCCTCGGGATCTTCAAAGCCTATCTCCTCGAACACGTCGCTGACGTGCATATCGGCGCTTACGTTGAATTCGTTCTCATCGAATTTAACTACGGGCTCCTCGACCACGTCGTCCTCATCCCAGATCTCTCCGACGAGCTCCTCAAGGATGTCCTCAACGGTGACAACGCCCAGAGTTCCGCCGTAGTTATCCGTGACAACGGCGATATTAGCTTTTCTGGCCGTCATGATCTCGAGCAGCTCGTCTATCTTCGTGCTCGAATGGACAAACAGCGCCTCATCTATGATGGGCCTTATCTCAAGATCGTGGCCGGACTTCAGATAGGCTTTTATGAAAGTCCTGATCTGGAGAAAGCCGATTATATTATCTATGCT
>JAIKVS010000136.1 GCA_024685535.1 Oscillospiraceae bacterium
TCCCGTTGTCGATCCTTCCGGATCCCTTTTTATACTTATAGCTGTACAGTCCGTACTCATGGGCATCTTCTTTATACCGTTCAATTATGCTGCCGTAAGTGTTTTCAAACTCAGGGATATAAACTGTTTCCCTTGAAAAGAGATGCTGCAGCAAATCTTCGGCAAACGGCCTGAGCAGTGAAAGATCATTTTCTCCTCCGTAAAAACCCGATCCGGGGAAAAAGCCCGGCGAAACATCAAGTATACGGTTGTCTCTTCCTACTGATTCCAGTTCAATGTTAACAGACTCTATAAACCGCACTGCTCCTGCCTTGGCTGCCGCATAAACTGAAGCCGCCGGGCTGCTGATCCTTCCGCTGATGCTGCTTACTATTGCCGAATAGAAAGGTTTTTCAGAGTTTATACGTTCATAAAAAATACGTGTCAACTGCAGTATTGACACCAGGTCAACAGTAAGTATCCGATCTATTTCCGAGATATGATGCGCATAAAAATCAGCGATGCGTCCTATACCCGCAGTTATTATCAGAACCTCTACATCTCTGTCCTCAGCCAATCCTGCAAAAAGATCCGCGTCAAAATCCGTAAGGTCGCAAAAGATATGCCTGTATCTGCCTTCCGGCAGGATACCATTCTCAGGCTTTGACCTACTGCAGATCTCCACATAGTAACCCCGGTTTATCAGAACACCTGATAATGCCAGACCAAGTCCGCTGCTGCCTCCGACTACGACCGCTTTTCTCACCATTCAACACTCCTGTTATTGATCCCGTTTTTAGCCATCAGTTGCGCTTGCCTGGCTTTTTCCGCGCAGGCTCTTTCGTATCATTGTGGAGCTTCTCTCCCAGGTATAAGGAAAAAAACAAATATCCGAACCTAGCTTTTGCAGTTCCTTTTTTTCCCACTGCCAATACGCATTATCGGCATAATCATCTCCTGAGAAAAAGCAGTCAAAAGGCCGCTTTTTATATTCTTCCAAGCGTGAGGCATCAGTATCAATAATAACCACTTCATCCACATATCTTATTGCAGCAAGTATTGCCATCCGTTCAGATAGCGGGATCTCAGGGGTGATACCCTTGTATTTCATGACGAGTTCGTCACTGAGAACACCTACCCTCAGGTATTCACACTGTTCCTTTGCCCGCATGATCAGATTAAGGTGCCCGATGTGAAACAGATCGAATACACCCATCAGAAGACCGATATGATATTTTTTATGTTCAGGAGTATCCATTCTGTTCTTTCTCCATGTCCGTAATAAAAATGATGCCTTTATGTCCCCTGCGGTGCTTTTTTGCTATCGGCGTCATGAAATCCTCTCCGTATCTGCTGCGGAGGATCTGTCCCCAGCCTGCAGGAACGGGGATCATCATATCTTCAAACGGCACTTCAACTGTGTCACCTACCGCTTCAGCATCCCATACATTTCCATTTTTCTTTTTCCCGTAGTAGCATTCAAGGATCGCCCGTTTTGGTGAATCCTTATTGCTTCTGCATAGCGTATCGATCCAATTAAGCAGCCAGCGGCGCCGTGTACATTTTGCAAGTATGTAGTAAAGGCTCACAGTGCTCCCGGGTACATCATCAGGGACAAACTTCTTTATCGGATATGTTTTCGCGTAAATGATCCGCTGCATAAAACTGATCGTTCTCTGCTGACGTTCTCTGCTGTTATTATCGACCGGGCAGCCGTCAATTGGGAAAATGTCTATCCATATCCCCTGATGACAGCTGTTCCATGTCTTCCCCTCATTCTGAGGCTCATAGGCAGCTGTGCCGTCCCGGCGAAGCTTACAGTATCCTCCGTAATAACAATTGAAGTTGTTCCTGACTGTCTGAAGGAAAAAACTGGGGCTGAAGCCACTGTCCGCCATCGAAATGAGGCGCTCATAATCATCGCGCAGCATGGCTACGTCTACGTCATCATCCCACGGAACAAAGCCGCGATGCCTGACCGCGCCAAGAAGCGTCCCGTGGATCGCCATATATTTAAGTTGGTGTTTCCGGCAAACACGGTCAAGTTCCTTTAACAGTTCCAGCTGGACCGCATGGACCTCTCTCAAGCCTGCCGAGGTCATCAGATTATTGATGTTTCTTTTTATCTCATCTCTGTCCGGGTAATTATGGGTATAAATCTCTGCAAGAGAACTCCAGTTTCTATTCTCTGAGACAAACTTCATCTCGCAGCGATAGAACCCATCCCACAGTTCTTCAAGTTCGAACTGTTTTTTTACCGTTTCAAGAGGCAGTATGCTTTCGGCCTCCGGAATATGGATCCATGTATAGAAAAGAGCTCGAAACAGAACATATCTGGCAGGACAGTTTTCAACAGCGAATTCCTGATCATAATATCGGATAGACCCGTCTGCCCAGAATGCGTTATACGGGATCATGTCTATCCATGCTGTTTTCAGAACCGGTCCGAGTTTCTCGCCATCGGTCCCCCATATTTCACTCATATCGGCAGGCAGATTATTTACAAGCTCTGAAGACATCATAACATCTGCTTCTATTTTTGAAAAAACTGCCATGAAATCATCCGGGTCACGTTTCAGCTGTCTGCGAAGGTAATGGAGTAAAGCTTCTTCA
>JAIKVS010000154.1 GCA_024685535.1 Oscillospiraceae bacterium
ATTGTAAAGACAGAATAAAACAAATATAATGAATTAAGGTAGTTTAAACTGATCTATTCTGATAACGGCAGACAGGAGGCTGATCATGAGATTCGAATACGATGCCTTTTTCAGCTACCGCCACAGACCGCTTGACCAGGAGATAACGCAGAAGGCCTTCAATGCTCTGGAGAGCTATAAGCTGCCCAAGTCGCTCCGCGAACAGGGCTATGAGGACATACACCGCGCCTTCCGTGATACAGAGGAGCTCCCCGTTACCCGCATCCTCACGGAAACCATAGACGATGCACTGCATTCATGCAACTGCCTCATCGTTGTATGCTCCACGGATACTCCTGTATCCGAATGGATAGACCGAGAGGTATCGGTGTTCATAGAGATAGGGAGAGCTGACCATATCTATCCCCTGCTCATTACAGGCGATCCGGAGCATTCCTTCCCGCCCTCGCTCAAGCTCGTGCCTGATATCGCAGACCGCATAATGGATATACGCTGCCCGGGCAATGACGTTAAGAAGATGATGGCCAAGGCTGAAACTGAAATGCTGAAGGTCATCGCCGGGATAACAGGCTGTGATGAGGATGAACTCCGCCGCGAGCACCAGATGCGCCGGAACAGAAGGCTCATAACAAGAGCGGCCGGTGCCGCGGCTATACTCCTTGCCGTGACCGGCATATCGCTCGGCATCATGGGCATTGCGAAGAATTACCGGAACGAAGCCGCGCTGCGCGAGCAGGCCTCCATGCGCATCCTCAATGAACTCACCTACTCCCTTCCGGACAATCTCACAAATGTTCCGGGGGCTTACAGCAAAATTGCGGATATCCTGGAGCGAAACACCGAGGATATAAACGCCATTCTTCGTCTTTCCAGGAACAAGGAAGCAGCGGAATTCGAGGCCTCGGCCAACTATGAAAGGCTTGCTACAGCGAGCTCCGTGCTCGGTTCGCAGGACAAAGCGCTTGAAGCTCAAAAGACAGCCATCGCAAGCTATGAGGAACTTGCCGGGACCGGAACGAAAGAAAGCAAAGTAAGGCTTGCCTCCGCCTATAACAACCTCGCGATCCTGTATACCAAAGAAGGCCGTTATGAGGAGGCAGCGTCAGCCTACGGCGATGCGATCAGCACGCAGCTGCAAGCAGGCGATGAAGGGCTGCAGCTTATAAGGATGTATCAGAACGCGGGAGCAAATGCTCTCAGCGCCGGAGATGCTGCAACAGCCTATGATTATTATGATAAATGCATCGACCTTCTGGCTAATCCCAAAACCACCTCTGAACTGGATTATCTCGGCAGAGTCCACCTAAACTACGGCAACGCACTCCACCGGGAGGGCAGGTATTCCGAAGCGGAAGAACATATCAGGACCGCCATAGACTATTACGAAAAGCTCCTCCAATACAAGGATTCGGCGCTGAACCGCACGCAGGTGATCCAGGCACAAAGTGTTCTGGGAACGGTGCTGACCGATGCGGGCAGATTTGAAGAGGCCGATCAGATATATGCAGCAGCCATCGCCGAAGCGGAACTGCTTGCTCAGGATAAAGAGAACATGCCCTACCAGCGCAATCTCTCAGATCTTTATAACAACCGCGGCGTAGCCTTTAACACGCAGGGCGATTATGCTTCCGCAGATGAAATGTATTCCAAAGCTGTGGAATTATACAGAACGATCTCCGAAAAAACCGGCACGGCATCCGACAGGGCAATGCTGGCTAAAAGGCTGACGAATCTCGCCGAAAACTCCTTCAAAATTCCTGACTACTCACGCTCGAAAGAATACTTCAAAGAAGCTTTCCGTGTATATGAACAAGTGCTGGACGGCCTGGGTCAGTATGACGAGGCGATCTATCTTTCCTGGCTCTCCTATTACAGACTTATCCACGAGAGAGATTATCCTGCAGCTTACAAAACTGCAAACGAAGCACATGAGCTGCAGCCGGACAACACTCTGGTAAACATGATACGCGGCTATGCATGCCTTTATGACGGCCATTATGATGACGCTGAAAAGATCCTTACCGAAGTCGCTGCTCTCGGCCGCGGACAAGCAGAGATGATCCAAATAGATCTTGAGGCTCAGCAGAAGGCTGGCATGTGGAACGAACATATCCCGGAACTGTTGAAAGCGCTTGAAGCGATATCCTGAAAACAGGCAGAAATAATTGACAGGCGGATTATGATCCGCCTGTTTTTTAACTATATAGATAGTACACGGCGGCAGGGTTTACCTGCCGCCGTTTTCTTTGGTTTATGCTGTTTTTCAGGACGTTTCGGGATCAGGCTTTATCAAGCCTTCTCTTCCTCTTTCTTCTCGTCCTTCTTGTTGCGGGTGAAGTATGCAAGTGCTCCGCCTGCTACTGCGTAGATTGCCATGAGGATGGTCCACTTGTCAACGATTACCATCTTTGCGCTCATGTCTTCTGTGAGCAGGAAAGTGATGATCGCCGCCAGCGCTGGGATGATGCCCAGGAGCTTGGTCCACTTGCGCTTCTTATCCTCTTCCTCACTGCCGGCTCTCACCGCGGCTGCCTCAGCTTCATCCTGCTTCGGCTTGACCGCCAGACTTATGCCCATAGCAGCACCGACTACCGCTGTTGCAATACCGAGGATCAGGTTGAGCAGTGCCCAAACAGGTGCGCCTGCGAGAGGAGTCTCAGGATCGCGGATCGTGATCGGTTCCTTAGGATCATTTTCGCCCAGATCTCCCGGTCCGGTAGGATCGGTTCCCGGAGGATCATCATTGATCCCAGGTTCGACCTTGGCAAACGGAGGCTCACCGATCGTAAGAGTTCCGGGTGTTGTTGTTATATTGTAGTTTCCGGTGCTGACGTTTCCATTTGCCTTCAATACCACTGGAGTACTGAAAGTTCCTGTGTAATCGCCCTTATCTGTTCCGGATATGCTGTAGGTGACATTCAATGTCTCGCCAGCAACAAGTCCGGTTACGGTATAGGTGTTCTTGCTGTACTCTTCACCGGTATACTTCTGTTCTTCATCCCATCCGTCTCCCGTAATAGTAAGAGCTTTGGGATCTATTGTGATCTTTGCGTCTCTATATACTGTCTGGTTGCCATATCTTGCCCGGAACTGAACTTTTGTTTCACCGACATCTGTACGTGATGGTCCTCCTCCGGTAAGATTGATCCACGGTCCGCCTTCAATACTGTAATCAACAATAGCATCTGCTATGTTTGCAATTGCTGTGGCATAAAGCGGCAATCCGTTATAATCGCGCTTCCTATCATTAGTAATCAGCGTGAGCTGTTGTCCGGGACCCGGATTGGCAGCATATGTATAAGTGTAAGTCATCGCGCTGCTTATCGCTGTGGTGATATTCGGTGTCTTATCCCACGCGCCTGCAGTGTAGCCGTTTGCAGGCTTGCCGCCTACAGCAGGTATCTGGCCAGCCGTAAGTTTTCCGCTGCCATTTGTTGAATAATCACCGTTTGCATCCAGCAGCGTCACATATACGGTCTTATTCGCTGCAGTGTCATCGTTCCACTTTCCGTTGACTACTTTGAACGTCACAACCACCTGATACTTGTCAGGTATATCGTCATGGTTGTCGTCCTTGTCAAAGTGTGCCGTGTACGTCGTATTGGCGTAAAGATCGCCGTTTTTATTAAGATTAGCTTTTGCATCCGCCGGCCTCAGAGTCTTGCCGCCGTTGATCTTGCCGATCAATGTGCTGTCCTTGTACCAGCCATCAAATGCATATCCAGTCGAAGCCGTCGCTGTCGAACCGGTAATCTTGCTGTTTGACAACACTTGGTCGCTCTGGCTCGTAGGATCTGTGCTGCCGTTTGCTTGCGCAGCATAGGTTACCGTGTAGGTCTTCGTCTCATCCGGTACAAACTTAGCGGTGTACGTCGTGTTCGCATAAAGATCGCCGCTCTTGTTAAGGTTGGCTACAGCATCGTCCGCACTCAGTGTCAGC
>JAIKVS010000095.1 GCA_024685535.1 Oscillospiraceae bacterium
CGAACTCGGCAGGGCATACGAGATTGCCGATATTCTCAAGGATCAGCAGGTCGAGGCCAGCGGTATCGAACTCTTCGAGGGCGCGCGCCGTCATATCAGCATCAATATGGCACAGTCCGCCGTTATGGATCTGCATGGAGCAAACGCCGGTCCTGTCGGCAACGCGCTGCGCGTCGAGAGTGGAGGCAATGTCAACGTCCATCTCAGCTATGCTGTATTTCTCCTTAAGGCGGTTTATGACCGAGACGAGCGTCGTAGTCTTGCCGCTGCCGGGTGATGACATGAAGTTCAGGAAAAGGGTGCCCTGTCCGCTCAGTTTCTCCCTGACCAGAAGCGACTGTCTGTCGTTTTCGGCAAAGATGGATTCATTTACCTGTATTACCTTTACTTCTCCCATGTTCCGTTCCACTCCCTCACTCTTTTCTCTATTGCCGCAGCGAGCTCCTCCACGCCCTCTCCGGTCTTTGCTGAGATATAGAATATCTTGATATCCGGATTGAGCTTTCTTGCGCACTCCTCCATGAACTCCCTGTTGAAATCAAATACCGGAAGCACATCTATCTTGTTCACCGCAAGAATGTCGCAGGTCTCGTACATAAGCGGGTATTTTGCGGGTTTGTCGTCACCTTCCGGGACAGAGAGGATAGTCATGTTTATGGCGGCGCCGGTATCGAATTCCGCAGGGCAGACCAGATTCCCGATGTTTTCGAGCACGATCAGCTCCAGTCCATCCTCCCCCAGTGCAGCTATGCCCTGGCGCGTCATGTCGGCGTCAAGATGGCACATGCCGCCGGTATGCAGCTGAACGGAAGGCAGACCCGCCTCCTTCATAGTGCGCGCATCCACATCGCTGTCTATATCGGCCTCCATAACTCCCCAGCGGAGGCGGCCGTTGAAGGCTTTGTTCAGCGCCAGCAGTGTGCTCGTTTTGCCACTGCCCGGAGACGACATGAGGTTTAAAAGGCAGGTGCCTTTGCTCTTAAGTTCCTGGCGAAGATTTTCAGCATCGGCATTATTATCCTCGAGGACGCTCTCCTTGAGCTGTACTATCCTTATCTCTTCCATAATTCACAGATCCTTTCCCTGACCACCTGTCAGAGTTTATCTATAAGCTTTTCTATTTCGGCCGTGACCTTCTTCAGGAGGCTGTTGGCAAGTCCTTCAGCCGCGCGGCACTTTTTAAGCAGTCTCTCCGCCGCTGCAACAAGCTCCTGATATGCAGACACTGCGCGCTGGTCTTTCTTCTTTTCCTCAACAGCACCGGCTATCGGCCTTGCCTCGGTTATCCTGATGAATTCACCGGATATCAGGTCGAAAGATGTGCCGCTGTATGGTGCGCAGGCTACAAGATCCCTTGTTTCAGTAAGGGTTTTTCTGAATATCTCGACGACTTCCGGATCGCCGTGATTGACGAAGACGCACTTTGGTTTTTCCACGAAGCCGTCAACCCAGCGCAAAAGTCCGTCTTTGTCCGCGTGTCCGCTCACTCCCGGCAAGGTATCTATCTCGGCGTTGACTATTATGGTCTCGCCGAAGAGCTTGACTTTCCTCACTCCATCCACAAGCAGCCGGCCGAGTGTTCCCGCCGCCTGATAACCCACAAACAGGATCATGCTGTCTGCCCGCCAGAGATTATGCTTTAGATGGTGGCGGATACGGCCTGCATCGCACATTCCGGCAGCTGAGATTATCACTTTCGGCACGGGGTCTTCATTTATCTTTCTGGAGTCCTCCTGGCTTTCAGTGAACTCGAGCCCGGGGAAAACCAGCGGGTTTATTCCCGCATGTATCATATTCCTGGTCACCGGATCGAGGTAGGCCGGATCGCACTGGAGAAATACCGTTGTGGCGTCTATGGCCAGCGGGCTGTCGAGATATACGGGAAAGCCGTCATGCCCTTTTACGAGATGGCGCTCTTTCAGCTCGCGTATGAAATAGAGTATCTCCTGAGTGCGGCCCACTGCAAAGGACGGAATGACTATATTGCCGCCTCTGTCCAGCACTTTCTGTATCCTCACAGCAAGCTCTGCCACATAGTCTGTCTGGACCTTCTCGTGGTTTCTGTCGCCGTAGGTGGATTCTATAACAAGATAATCAGCATGCCTTACGTATTTTGGATCTATGAGGATGGGCTGGCCGCTGTTGCCGAGGTCTCCGCTGAAGCAGATGCTTCTTGTCTCGTCCCCCTCTTTCAGAAAGACCTCTATGGCGGCAGATCCCAGCAGATGGCCGACGTCAGTGAGCCTGATGGAAACGCTCTCATTCACTTGGATCAGAGTCCCGTACGGGCAGGGGCGCACCAGCTTCATCAGCCCGGCAACATCGTCAAGATCGTAGAGCGGCTCGATCTCCGCCTCACCGCTGCGTTTCGCCTTGCGGTTGTCATACTCTGCTGAGGACATCTGTATATTTGCAGAGTCGTTCAGCATGATGTTCACAAGCGTGGCAGTGGCCTCACTTGTATATACAGAGCCGCGGAATCCCTGCTTATAAAGAAGCGGGAGCAGTCCGCTGTGGTCTATATGGGCATGGGTAAGGAGCGCAAAATCGAGCTCCGAAGGCAAAACAGGCAGCCCTTCATTTTCAAGAAAGTTCTTGCCCTGCTCCATGCCATAGTCCACTATGCCCTTTTTATCGCCTACCTCTAAATATGTGCAGCTTCCGGTAACTTCATGGGCGGCGCCGAGAAATACTATTTTCATGGCAGCGGTCCCTTTCTTTAACTTATCAGTTCTGCTTATAGTTTATCCAAAAGAGCCGTTATTTTCAAGAGGCATATGATATGCTCTTCTTTTGGTATAATTCCACAAAAGCAGGGCGCTTTGTTTGTATGATCGGCTGTTTTATGGCTGTTGAAAAGAAGCCGATAAAATGTTAATATTATTATGTATCAATGTGCGGAGGTCGCCATGAAACGACGCAGTGTTAAAACAGTAAAAATCGGAAAGCGCGATATCAGGCTTGATGATCTGATAGGTGCTATCTGTGGTGTGATGATCATTCTGCTGGCCATTATTTCCGCGGCAGCAGGCGCATCCGGCAGCGCGGCAGGCGCCAAAGACAGCGAGATCCCCGCCGATGCAGTAACGCTAACGGGTACAGGCGCCGGAAGGAACGGCGATATTACCGTTGAAGTGATAGCCACTGCCGACAGGATCTACCGCGTGACCGTTACTGACCAGCAGGAGACCGAAGGGATCGGCTCGGCGGCCGTGACAAAGCTTCCCGGAGAGATCTATCGTGCGCAGAGCCTCAAAGTAGACGCTGTCAGCGGGGCGACTCTGAGCTCCGAGGGTATCCGGGCTGCCGTGATCAACGCGCTCGAGAACGGCGGATTTGATACGGCTGTGTTCGGTGCTTCCGTTGTTAGAGCGGATGTGGTGGCTCAAAAGGTCCAGACCATGTCCGGCGTTTCAGTTCTCCACGCATCAGACTGGAAAGACCAGTATCCCGATATATACAACAGCTGGAACATGACCAGCGAGAGCGATGAGATAGTGGACTACCTCGAGCAGTATCCGATGCTCCCCACGCTCTATGAACCCTACGGATTCGCCTATTGCTACGGCAGCGCCAGAGGGCACTACTACGACGTTGAGGATATTAAGGAGACAGGCCGTCCTCACGCTCTGGCAAACTGCTGGACCTGCAAGACCCCGGATTTCACCAACATGGTAAACGAGATGGGTCCGGAGGCATATATGCTCGCCTGGACCGATGTTGAGCAGCATGTTGTTGAAGGCATAAGCTGCTACAACTGCCATGCCAACGAACCCGGTGTGCTAACAGTGACGCATACTTACTGGATCGATGCGCTGGGCGATGATTTTGAAAAGGTCGATGGAGCCAATATGGTATGCGGCCAGTGCCATAACGAATATTATTTCGACCCGGTCACCAAGGAGACCAAGATCGCCCATAACAGCATAGCGAGCATGGATCCGGAAACGATGCTGGCCTTCTTCAATGACCCGGCCAATTTTGCCAACGGAGAGGCCTTCACGGACTACACCAATCCGAGAACGGGTGTGAAACAGATAAAGGTCCAGCATCCCGAATTTGAGACCTTCCTCGGCGAGGGCAGCCAGCACAGAGCCCAATATACATGTGCGGACTGCCATATGCCGGTAGCTTCAGCCGAAGACGGGAGCACATACCCGAGCCACAATCTGATCAGCCCTCTGGATGTTCCCGAGCTTATAGAAGGCGAGTGCTCCAAGTGCCACGCCGACCTCGTATCAGAGGTGCACGCAGTTCAGGAGAAAGTTGAGGCCAGGACCTATTCCATCGGCTATGAGCTCGAATTCCTCACCGAAATGCTCGCAGATGCCGTTGAGAGCGGAAGCTCGAGCGAGAAGAAGCTCGATGAAGTTAGAGCCCTCGCGAGAGACGCGCAGTTCTACTGGGATTTCGTCTTCGTTGAGAACAGCGAAGGCGCCCATAATCCGGAACTTACATATAAATGCCTCGACAAGGCTGAGGAACTTACAAATCAGGCTTTGGCAATCCTGAGGGAGAAATAAATTTACCGATACCTGACTGATCCGTCAGATGCCGCCTGCCATAACAAGCCGGCGGCATCTGATATTTTT
>JAIKVS010000117.1 GCA_024685535.1 Oscillospiraceae bacterium
TCAGAACAGTCCTGACCGTCTTCCACCATTTTCTTTACGTGTTCAAGATGGCCTATGGCTCTTGCAAGGCGGTTCAAAACAGCTTTGGTCTGCGTATGAACATGGCCGTGACTGTGTTCATGATTTCCTTCATGAACATGATCTTCCACACTGTGGCAGTGTACGACGCCGTCGCCGTGATCGTGGTAGTAGACATTGTCCTCGTGCAAATTATCACCGCCTCTCCAGAGATTTCTGCCCATAAAAATAACACAATAACGGTGTTTAGGCAAGTACAGTACGCCGCAGATTATGATTTGGGCGCTTTTTCTTGACTTAAATATGAATTGAAGGTATAGTGTTCCTATAATTTTTTGAAGTAATAGAGGCACCCGCGAGGGGCTTTTATTATTTTGAGACCGGAAGGCTTCAGTCTGATGAAAAAAAGAGTTATTTCTGGCGTCGTGCTGATACTCCTGCTGGGAGTCTGTCTGTTTGCGTCAAAATATACGAGAGTGCTTTTCTTTCTTGTAGCTGCATATTTCTGCGCCTGGGAACTGTCCACCAATCTGGAGAAGATGCAGGTATGCTGTGAACTTTCAGCTGCGGTGGTATATCTGGTCGGTCATGCAGCTGCAGTGCTGATATACCCGGATATCGCGGTTTACAGCATATGGTTCATTGCATGCGTGTTTATTGCAATGGTATTTGCAGTGCTCCGCAAGGAAGTAAAGGGCGGCGGAACCGTTGTGACGATAGCTGTGCTCGGATATCCCTGCCTGCAGTTTGCCGTCATAATGGCTGTCAGCGTAAGTAAACTCTGGCTTGAGACGCTTATACTCGCGTTTTTCTCAACATGGATATGCGACTGCTTCGCACTCCTTGGAGGAATGAAGTTCGGGAAGACCAAGATCGCACCGGATATTTCCCCCCATAAAACAGTTGAGGGCAGCATATGCGGCGCGGCTGCGTCTATCGTCGGGGGACTTCTCGCGTGGCTGCTGGGAAAGGCCTTCGGCGGAAGCTTTCTTCATTATTCATACACGCTCATTCCTCTTTGGGCATGCCTTGTCATATCGCTTGTTTCATCCACTGCAGGCCAGATCGGCGACCTCGCCGAGTCACTGATAAAGAGGATGATAGGCATTAAGGATTTTTCAAATATCATCCCTGGCCACGGAGGCATGCTGGACCGAGCGGACAGCCTGCTTTTCTCCGTTCCTGTGACTTTTGCGCTTGTCTGGCTCTTTGCAGGCACACCATGAAGCCCTGAGATTCAACGTATATATTAAACAGGACCGTTGTTAATTCAACGGTCCTGTTATTTTTCAAAAAAACTGTTGACAAATATGAATATTGTGTTATTGTATTAATTGCTTAGTACAATAACACAAAGGAGGATGTTCGGAATGGAATGGGAATTCCGCACAGATCTGCCCATCTACTCCCAGCTTGTCGGAAAAATAAAGCTGGATATAGTTTCCGGAGCACTCCCGCCGGGAACAAGGCTTGCATCCGTACGTGATATGGCAATGGAGGCGGGTGTAAACCCAAACACCATGCAGCGTGCCCTGCAGGAACTGGAGAGGGAAGGACTTGTATATTCACAGAGAACTGCAGGAAGATTTGTAACGGAGGATATCAGAGTGATAGAGGAGAACAAACGCATCCTGGCCAGGGATCAGCTGGATGGTTTTTTGAAAGCGATGAAAGAGCTGGGCTATGACCGTGAAGAAATAATCGCATTACTTAAGGAGGAGAAATAAATGGCGATCCTGGAATGTAAAGCTTTGTCCAAACGCTTCGGCGGGATACAGGCGCTGGACAATGTAGATCTTACTGTGGAACCCGGGCGCGTCGTAGGACTGCTTGGCCCCAACGGCAGCGGAAAAACAACTATGATAAAGCTGGCAAACGGACTGCTCACTCCAAGCTCCGGTGAGATACTGGTAGACGGGAAGAAGCCCGGAAAAGATACAAAGGCGATCGTTTCCTATCTTCCGGATAAAGAATATCTTCCAGAGTGGATGACGGCAAAGCAGATGATGGATTTCTTTGAAGATTTCTATTCTGATTTTCGCCGTGAAAAAGCTATGGAGATGCTTGCCCGTCTCGGAGTCAGCGCGGACATGCGTATAAAGCAGATGTCCAAGGGAACGCGTGAGAAAGTACAGCTTATCCTGGTAATGAGCCGCGAAGCCAGGCTTTATCTGCTGGATGAACCTATCGGCGGAGTGGATCCGGCGACCCGCGACTATATACTTGAGACCATCATACGCAATTACAATCCTGAAGCCGCAGTTATCATATCCACTCATCTGATCGCGGATGTTGAACAGGTGCTGGACGATGTTATATTCATTAATAACGGCCGCGTGACGCTTCAGTCCTCCGTGGATGATATCCGGGGAGAGCAGGGCAGGAGCGTGGATCAGTATTTCAGGGAGGTATTCAAATGTTAGGAAAACTGCTGAAGCATGAATTACGTGCAACCGGGCGTATCATGCTGCCGATATACGGTGCGACTGTGATACTTGCAATTTTGGCGAATCTGTCGATCAGGCTCCTTGATCATGAAGTGGGCAATCTGGTAAGGATCTTTGCAGTTCTTATCATCACGGTATTTGCCATAGCTATAATTGCAGCTGCTATAATGACACTGGTCCTTATGGTAAAGAGATTTTACAGCAATTATCTGCGGGATGAAGGGTACCTCATGCATACACTTCCCGTGGATGTCCACGGCCTTGTATGGAGCAAGATGATAGTATCCTGTATCTGGTTTGCCGGGACCTTTACCGTGATCGCTCTTATACTCGCGCTTACAGGCCTGTTCCTGACTGGCACCAGCCTGAACGAAGTGTTTACAGCCTTCCCGAGCTGGAAAGAGATAATTGCCGCCATGCATAAAGAGGGGATAGGCGGCGGAGATGTGGCGCTGTTCATTGCGGAAATGATCACTGGCGTTCTGCTGGCCGGCCTTACCACCTGTCTGCATTTCTATGCGGCAATGGCGCTGGGGCATATGTTCTCCAAGGATAAGATACTGCTGTCGATCGTATTCTTCGTAGCTATAAGCATTGTTATGAACATTGCGGTCACAGGTTACGGTGCAGCCCGGCTGGAATCGTTTGATCATCCGCTCGGCAGTATAGAGGAACTCCGCGGCCTTGTGAATTTTGTGCATGGAATAATTGCGGAAGGTCTTTTCATTGAGATCGTAAGAGCGGCAGTGATGTATGCGGCGACAGTTATCGGACTTAAGAGAGGTCTGAATCTGGCCTGAAGCACTACCACGGATAATCTATAAAAAAAGCTCTCTGTGCGTAAAGTACAGAGAGCTTTTTTATACATGTCCTGTTCTGCAGGTACAGCGGAATCAGATCCGGAATTCTCCCGTTATGACCCCAACAGCCAGTGCACAGAATTCTCTCAGGCAGTAATGGATATACCCCCAGGGGGTGGATCTGGCGGATATGCCGTAAAAGTTGAGCCCGCTGAGCTCCCGTGCGGTCATGAGTGCGCGGAGAATATGAAAATCGTTGGTAACAACGCCTATGTTCTTTGCTCCTTCGGGAAGCAGATCAAAGCTGTTGGTGAAATTGGTGGCCGTATCGGT
>JAIKVS010000151.1 GCA_024685535.1 Oscillospiraceae bacterium
CAGGCCGGAGTTGACGAAGTGATTGCCGGAGTATTGCCGGAAGGCAAAGCCGATATTATAAAAAAACTGAAAAAACTTGGGAAAGTCGCTATGGTGGGGGACGGAATTAACGATGCTCCTGCCCTGACGCTTGCAGATACAGGGATCGCAATAGGCGCAGGCACAGATGTTGCGATAGATGCAGCAGATATCGTTTTAGTAAAAAGCAGACTCTCTGATGTTACAGCTGCAATAAGAGCCAGCAGAGCGACGATCAGAAATATCCATCAAAACCTGTTCTGGGCATTTTTCTATAATATTATCTGCATACCGCTTGCGATGGGTATATACGGCATAGCAATGAAGCCGATGTATGGAGCTGCAGCTATGGCGCTTTCAAGCTTTTTCGTGTGTATGAACGCACTGAGACTGAATCTGGTCGATATCAATGATCCATCACGCGACAGAAAAATCAAAAACAGGCTATCTGCAGGGCTTGATGCAGAAGGCCTGGCTAATAAAGAAATCTATAAAGAAATGGGGATACAAAAAATGACTAAAAAGATCAAGATTGAAGGAATGATGTGCCAGCACTGCGAGGCAAGGGTAAAAAAGGCACTGGAGGCAGTGGAAGGCGTTGTCAGTGCTGCGGCAGACCACAACAGCGGTTATGCGACAGTTCAGCTCGAGCGGGATGTGGAAAACGATGTCCTGAAGAAAGCGGTGGAAGATCAGGATTACGAAGTGCTGGGAATAGAGTAAAAAAAGGATGCGGACATATGTTCCGCATCCTTTTCCATTTCAGATGTTTTTCATATTCAGATGAGCACGGACACGTTCTATTACCATGTCAAGAGCGACCTGGTTATAGCCGCCGACGGGGATTATCACATCCGCATTTTTCTTGCTTGGTTCAACATAAAGCTCATGCATCGGCTTTACAGTTGCAAGATACTGGCTGACGATGCTGTCTATGCTTCTTCCTCTCTCTTTGACATCCCGCACTACTCTTCTCAATATCCTCACATCTGCATCCGTGTCGACAAAAATCTTAATATCAAACTGGCTGCAAAGTTCCGGATCCTGGAAAATCAGTATTCCTTCAACTAGAATAACCCTGGCAGGATTTATTATTATCTCCTTATCGCTCCTGTCGTGTATGGTGAAATCATATACAGGGCATTTGACACTTCTGCCTTCGCGAAGATCGCGCAGAGCATCTATCAGCATAAATGTGTCAAATGCATCGGGATGGTCATAATTGAGCTTTGCACGTTCTTCATAAGGCAGATCATGGTGCTCTTTGTAATAATTGTCGTGATAAATAACGGCAACATCGTCACCGAAACACTCCTTAAGTTTGTTGGTAATGGTGCTTTTGCCGCTTCCGGTCCCGCCTGCTATACCGATGACCATAACATCAGACATGGCGTGTTCCTCCGTACATATCAGTCAGTTAATTTGTTATATAATAATATCATAGCATCAGCGGCATTTCAATTTGACTTTTATTATGTGACAAAATATAATCATAGTATATTCTAATAACCTGAATTAAGGAGGATAAGAGTATGACTCCCCATAATAATGCACCTGTTGATAAAATCGCGAAAACTGTGCTTATGCCCGGTGATCCCCTCAGAGCAAAATACATTGCCGAAAAGTTCCTTAAGGATGCGGAGCTTGTGAACAATGTACGCGGAGTCCAGGGACGTACCGGAACATGGAAAGGAATACCCGTAACTGTCATGGCTTCAGGTATGGGTATGCCGTCAATCGGTATCTACAGCTGGGAGCTGTACAATTTCTATAATGTTGAGAATATAATCAGAGTAGGATCTGCAGGAGCACTTCAGGACGATATAAACGTCAGGGACGTTGTTATCGGTATGGGTGCATGCACCAATTCCAACTATATCGATACCTTCGGCTTCCCTGGCACATTTGCACCAATCGCCGACTACGATCTGCTTTCCGCAGCTGTAGAAGCAGCAAAGGAAAACGGCGCTAAATGGCATGTGGGCAATATCTATTCATCGGATAATTTTTATCATCCTAAAAATTATCTCGGCAACGATATCTGTAAAAAACTCGGTATAATGGCTGTAGAAATGGAAGCCGCAGCTCTATATGCCAATGCTGCAGCATCAGGTAAGCGCGCTCTGTGTATCTGTACTATCTCAGATCACATATTCAACGGAATTGAGCTTACCGCAGAGGAGAGACAGAATTCATTCAACGAAATGATCGAAATAGCGCTTGATACAGCGGTCAAAGTCAAAGACCTGTAATTTCATCGTTAAAGATTTCTTAATCTTGATTTAGGATATTTAACATGCTATATTATATTAAGATTCCAAAGGGTACGGATAACCTTTGAAATAATTATATTTATGGAGGAAACTCATGAAAAAGACTGTAGCAATTATTCTTACAATCTGCATGGTATTTGCTCTGTGCGCCTGCGGAAAAGGCTCTGCTTCTACCGCTTCCGCAAAGATCAAGATCGGTATGGTCACCGACGTCGGCGGTGTCAACGACAAGTCCTTCAACCAGACTTCCTGGGAAGGTCTTCAGGCACTTCAGGCTGAGGATCCCAGCTTTGAGGTAAAATACCTCGAAAGCAAGACCGATGCTGACTATCAGACAAATATCAACACCTTCATCGACGAGGGTTATGACCTCATCATCTGCGTCGGATATATGCTTGCTGATGCGACCCGCGCTGCTGCTGAAGCCAATCCCAATCAGAAGTTTGCCATCATTGATGACGATACCTGTGCTGATCTTCCCAATGTTGCTTGCCTGATGTTTGCTCAGGAGCAGGCATCCTACCTTGTAGGTATCGTTGCCGGTTCCTACACCGAGAGCAAAACAGTCGGTTATGTTCAGGGAATGGTGTTCCCCTCAATGAACAAGTTCGGCGTAGGCTTCATCTCCGGTGTTCTCTCTGTATGCCCGGATGCAAAGATCCTGCAGTATAATGCCAATAACTTCGGCGATTCCGCTGCCGGCGCAGCCGCAGCAAAAGACATGATAACCAAGGGTGCTGATGTTATCTACCACGCAGCCGGCGGCACCGGTATGGGTGTTATTGAAGCCTGCAACGAAGAAGGCATCTGGGCTATCGGCGTTGATACCGACCAGTCCAACCTTGCTCCTGATCATGTCCTCACTTCTGCTATGAAGCGCGTAGATACCGCTAGCCAGGATATCTCCAAGTCTGTAAAAGACGGCAACTTCACTGCAGGCGTGCATCTCTATGATCTCAGCAACAACGGTGTCGGCATTGCTCCCACCACTACTCACATCTCCGATGAAGTCCTTGCCAAGGTAAAGCAGGCAATGGAAGACATCGGTGCCGGAAAGATCGTAGTTCCGACAGTCGCTGAAGAAGTCCCCGAGTTCACTCTCGCCGATTAATCAGTTCTTTTACCCTCACCTTTACGGGTGAGGGTGTTTTTTATATTTGGACAATAAAAAATATGGAAGTATGATCTGAGATATAGTAAAATAGATAATCATACAAAAACAACAAAGCGTGTTGAAGGGGGGAGTCCTTTTGTCAAAAGAACATGTGGATATGAATACCGTTGTTGTCGAAATGCGTGATATCGTAAAGAAATTCGGCGATTTCACTGCAAACGACGGTATCCAGCTTACTGTCCACAAAGGTGAGATCCATGCTATCCTCGGAGAAAACGGAGCTGGAAAGTCCACTCTGATGAATCAGCTGTATGGACTTATCAAACCGACCTCGGGTGATATTATCATCAACGGTAAAAAAGTCGAAATGAATAATCCGAGAGATGCCATTGATGTCGGGATAGGAATGGTTCATCAGCATTTTATGCTGGTGGCACCGTTTACCGTTACCCAGAACATTGTTCTCGGTACTGAGCCTACAAAAGGCATCGCTCTAGATATGGAGACAGCTCGTAAAAACGTTGTGGAGATCTCGGAGAAGTATGGCCTGTCGATCGATCCGGACGCAAAGATAGAAGATATTTCTGTCGGAATGCAGCAGCGTGTTGAAATTTTGAAGGCTCTATACCGCGGGGCTGAGATACTTATCCTTGATGAACCTACCTCCTCCCTCACACCTCAGGAGATAGTTGAGCTCATCGGGATAATGCACAATCTCACCCGCGACGGCAAGAGCATAATACTTATTACCCATAAGCTTAAGGAAATCAAGGAATCTGCTGACTTCTGCACCATCATCCGTTTGGGACGATATATCAACACAGTGGATGTCGATACGGTGACCGAAAATGATCTTGCAAGTATGATGGTCGGAAGAAACGTTGCGTTCAAGGTGGATAAGGAAGATATCGAACCCGGTGAAGTAGTTCTCGATGTTAAGGACCTCCATTGCCTTGATTACCGTGGAGTGGAGATTGTGAAAGGACTCGATCTGCAAGTCAGAAAAGGTGAGATAGTAGGTATTGCGGGCATCGACGGAAACGGACAGACTGAACTTGTTGAAGTGATCACAGGACTCCGGAAGGGTACATCCGGACAGGTTCTGGTAAACGGCGTTAATGTATTCAATAAGCCGCCTCGCTTTGGTTATGACAACGGAGTATCAAGTATACCTGCCGACCGCCAGAAACACGGTCTTGTACTTGATTTTTCAATTGAAGATAATCTGATACTCCAGAACTTCGGAGATGAACCCTTTTCAAGCAAGAGCATTCTGAACCGGGATGAGATATTCAAACATGCCACAAGCTCTATAGAACGTTTCGACATCCGCCCATGCAACAGTGAGAAACGTGCTGCCGGTACACTTTCAGGAGGCAACCAGCAGAAGGTCATAATCGCAAGAGAAGTCCAGAACGACAAGGATCTTCTTATAGCCGTCAACCCTACACGCGGACTAGACGTCGGAGCTATTGAATATGTTCACAGATATATTGTCGGACAGAGAAACAAGGGTAAGGCCGTGCTTCTTGTATCCTTCGAGCTTGACGAGGTAATGAGCCTTTCAGACAGAATAGATGTTATATTCGATGGAAAAATAGTGAGTTCAATTCCGGGTAAAGATGCAAATGAAAATGAGCTCGGACTTATGATGGCAGGAGGAGGTAATAAGGAATGACAAAGAAAAAGGGCGTTCTTGAATTCATTGCCGAACATCGTTTCCTGCATATCCTCATCTCAATCCTTATGGGATTTCTCGTTGGAGCCATTTTCCTGGTTGTGATGGGACTGAGTGTAGGTGAAGCATACGGAAGGCTGATAAGCAGTGTTACCAGTCTGAAAGGCTTCTCTTATGTCATCGTCTATTCCATTCCTTATATTGTGGTTGGTCTATCAGTTGCATTCTCATTTAAAACAGGTGTTTTCAACATAGGCGCTGAGGGACAGTTTGTCTGTGGATCGATGGCTGCAGCATGCGTCGGTATACTGTGTGCATCACTTCCAGGTATAATCCTTATACCGCTGTGCTTTGTAGCTGCAATGATTGCCGGTGCCTTCTGGGGACTTATAGTTGCTGCACTGAAAACCAAATGGGGTATAAACGAAGTCCTGAGCATGATAATGTTCAACTGGTTAGCATTCTACCTTTCAAACTACATCGCCGGAATTCCCGCTATACATTCTGACGGCACAGCAGAGGCCACCAAGAATGTTGCGGAGCAGGCGAGGACATTGTTCCCGGCTTCATTTATTCAGAGGCTCAATCTGGCGCCTACTTTCAACTGGGGCTTCATTGTTGCTGTTGTCGTTACAGTCGTCATCTGGTTCATCATTGAAAAAACCACTCTCGGTTATCAGCTTAAGGCAGTTGGCTCAAATAAGAATGCAGCGCTGTACGGAGGTATCGGAGTCAACAGATCCATCCTTACATCCCTCGCTATTTCCGGAGCGCTTGCCGGTCTCGGCGGAGCTCTTCAGCTAATGGGAATGGGCGGACGTATAAGTGTTTTCTCTTCGCAGGAAGGCTTTGGTTTTGCTGGAATAGTTGTGGCTCTTATTGGCTGCTCAAATCCATTTGGCGTTCTTGCAGCCGGCATATTCTACGGTGCTTTGAACTATGGAGGCAGCAAGCTGAATCTTGTTGGCGTGCCTACACAGCTGATAAGCGTTATCGTCGGAACGGTAGTTTTCTTTATTTCGATCTCAATCATATTTGAAAGACTTAGATACGTCGGTACGAAGCTGCACAGGGACACACCGAAAAAACCGGCTGTTTCTGATAAAGGGGAAGGGAGTGATAAGAAATGACAAATATCGTAAATAATCTCGGTATCATCATTTATGCGACTCTTATTTATATGACGCCGCTGACATATGCCGCTCTCGGATCCTGCTTCTCTGAGGTCTCCGGAGTTGTAAACATTGGGATTGAAGGCATGATGACCGCCGGTGCCTTCACCGGCACGGTCGTAGCATACTTTACCGGCAGTCCCTGGATAGGATTTCTGTGCGGCGGTCTGGCAGGAATGCTCTTCGGAGCGCTTCATGCATTTGCAACCGTTAAGCTCGGAGCCGACCAGACTATTTCAGGTACAGCCATAAACATGCTGGGACCCGGTATCGTTATTATGCTTGCGAGAGTAATGTTTGATTCGACCGATACCATCCCTCTTGACGCCAGCATGAAAATACCCAGGCTTTTCAAGGGAGTTTTCGATACCTCAACTGTTTTCGGTCGTTTCCTTGATAACGTTTTTGCAAATTACGCTTCAACATATCTTGTTTTTGTAGCGGTGATAATTGTCTGGTTCGTCTTCTATAAAACGCGCTTTGGACTCAGGCTCAGAGCTTGCGGCGAGCATCCGCAGGCCTGTGAGACACTCGGTATTGATGTTATTAAAATGCGTTTCCTCTGCGTATCCATTTCCGGTTTCCTTTCAGGACTCGGCGGAGCCTGCGTTACTATGGCAATCTCAAACCAGTTCAGGCCGATTTCAATCGTAGGACAGGGCTTTATAGCAATTGCTGCCGTAATATTCGGAAAATTCCGTCCTCACGGAGCATTGCTCGGATGTATTCTATTTGGATTATGCTCAGGTTTGAAGGTCGTTCTGGGAGGATCTTCCGGTGTCAATATGCAGATCCTCTCAATGATACCGTATGCTGTAACAGTGATAGTTCTTGTACTGTTCGTTGGAAGCGCGCATGTTCCTTCAGCAAACGGAAAACCCTTTGTAAGGACAAAATGAACCAGCTTATATAATAAAAATGAGTCTGCTTCAGGCAGGCTCATTTTTATTAAATCTCCACTTGAGAAACACAATAACTTGTGGTATCCTTTCAAAGGATTGTCATATATATGGAGGTATGCAGATGGAATCTCTCGTTTTTCAGATGATCGAAAAGGAAAAGGAACGTCAGAAAAAAAACATAGAGCTCATTGCCAGTGAAAACTTTGTCAGCGAAAATGTGCTTCGAGCAATGGGATCATGCCTTACAAACAAATATAGTGAAGGATATCCCGCTGTCAGAGAGGACGGCTGCGGCAGAAAGGGACGCTATTACGGCGGATGCCAATATATAGATGAGGTTGAGGAATACTGCTGCAGGAAGTGGCGTGAAGTATTCAATACTGATTATCATGTAAACGTTCAGCCTCACTGCGGTTCCCAGGCAAATATGGCTGCTTACCTGAGTGTTCTTCAGCCCGGAGATACCATACTTGCAATGAGCCTCAGCAATGGCGGTCATCTTACTCACGGTTCACCTGTCAATTTCAGCGGAAGACTTTTCAATATGAAATTCTATGATGTTGACGACAGGGGATTCATCGATTATGAGGATATTGAGAAAAAAATAAAAGAGTATAAGCCGGCTCTCGTTCTTGCAGGAGCAAGCGCTTACTCAAGAGAGATCGATTTTGCGCGTATAAGAGATATCATCGATGCCTCGGGACTTGAGAAGAAGCCCTACTTCATGGTGGATATGGCTCATATTGCAGGCCTTGTTGCTGCAGGTTATCATCAGTCTCCGTTCGGTAAAGCTGATATCATAACGACTACTACTCATAAGACTCTCAGAGGCCCGAGAGGCGGAATGATATTCTGCACTAAGGAACTGGCAGGAAATATAGATGGAGCCGTTTTTCCCGGTACTCAGGGAGGACCTCTCGAGCATGTAATAGCTGCAAAAGCTGTTGCAGCAGAAGAGGCATGTTCACCGGAATTCAAAGAATACATCGGAAATGTCGTAAAAAACTGCAAAGCAATGTGCGATGAGTTCATAAGACTTGGTTATGAAGTCGTCACCGGCGGCACAGACAATCATCTGTTTCTCGTTGATTTTACAAATACTCATCCAAGCATATCCGGTAAGGCTGTTCAGGATGAGCTTGATAAGCATTTCATCACACTGAACAAGAACTGTGTACCGAATGAAAAACGGAGTCCCGTTCAGACGAGCGGTGTCAGGATAGGTACCGCCGCAGAGACGACGAAGGGCAAAACTGCTGAGGACTTTGTACAGATAGCCAGAAAGATCGACTCAATAATCTCTCAAATGTCTGCTGCAAAATAATATAAGAATCCGGTGCATTATCGCACCGGATTCTTATACGAAATTCATCATCTGATCATACATTATATCCGCGGGATCGATCACAGGAAGATCGGTAAGCGCGGATATTTCATTTTTAAACCAAGGGAAGTGTGTGCAGCCGAGTACAATAGCCTCGCATTCACCCGCCTCGAAGAAGCGGCATATATCCTCAAGATGATATTTTTCTGCTATCTGTGAAGGGGGCATACTGTGTTCAACAGCCTCAGTCAGCTTTAGATCTCCGACACCTATAACAAATCCCTGCGGATTTGCAGCATTAAAACGGTCTTCAATACCTTTTGTAGACTGATTATTAGCGGCAAGAACGCCTATCGTATCATAGTTTTCTGCAATTACTTCATAGGCATTCATCGGTGTGACTGTGACTGTGTTGAAATGCTCTGAGATGCTTAGAAAATCTACAGATGATGAAAGGGAATTGCAGTAGATAAAAAAGCACTCGGCGCCATCATCCAATGCCTGGCGGTATATATTACTTATTTGCTCAGTTTTTTTGGAATCGTCGGAGATCTGAAAAAGATGGCATTCTCTGGGATTGTTTGCCAGGGGACAATAAATCATTTCGAGCGAAGGATCCTTCCGCCGGAGAAAATCTATACCCATTTGTGTATCTACCGGTGTACCGGCAATTACAGCTACTTTCATTACAGATGCCTCTCATCTTTTTTGATAAGTATACACTCTATCAACAGAAAATTAAATTCAATGTTGCATGTATTGAAAGCTTTGGCTTATATTACAAACTTTTTAAATATCTTAGGGCAAAGTTCGTCGTATTTGTAGAAAAAGTAAAAAACAGTTGACGTACAGTTTTACTGCCGCTATGATTTAGTCAATAAAAGTGAAAGGAAAACAGCCATGGATCAGAGAATCAGCAGCAGGATGGAAATGTGCATGGACATGCGTTGCATGTGCATGTCAGTTCGTGCTGCAGTTTCCGATCCGCTTTCCAGATGATCTTCTGATCATACATTGTTAAATGCCGGGAAGCTCTTCGGAGCTTTCCGGATTTTGTTTTTCAGGAGGACAGTTCAGTGAAAAAGACAGTGCTTTTTTATATCATCAGCGACCGAATGCGAAACGATCGAATGCCTTAGGGCATAATAGAATTAATCGTTCCGAATCAGTATGATGCATAAAAGAAATATAAAAATGTTTTAAGGAGTTAAATAAAATGAAAAAGATAATCACCGCTGTAATAGCAATAGTTCTCGTACTTGCTCTTAGCGCCTGCGGAAGCAGCAGTGCCAAACAGATTACCATAGCAATTCCCAACGACACCACGAATGAAGCACGTGCGCTTCTCCTGCTTGAAGATCTCGGATATATCAAACTTAAGGACGGTGCAGGTATTACAGCTACTATCCTCGATATTGCAGAGAACAAGCACAATATCAAGTTCAACGAAGTTGAAGCGGCTCAGCTAGCAAACGTTCGCAAAGATGTTGACTTCGCAGTAATCAACTGCAACTATGCTCTCGAAGCCGGGCTCAATCCCTCGGCTGACGCTCTTGGTCTGGAAGGATCCTCGTCTGCATATGTAAATATCCTCTGCGTCAAGGAAGGAAATGAAAATGAGCCTGTTGTAAAAGCTCTCGCCGCAGCGCTTCTCAGCAAACAGGTTGCAGATTATATAAGCGCGACATATAACGGAGCAGTTATTTCTGTAGTTGAAAATCCGACAGATGGTTTTGATCCTGACATTGACTACGATGCGCTGAACGGTGCAGAGATCTCTGTTGCTGCATCTCCAACTCCTCATGCAGAAGTCCTTGCTGTTGCTAAGGATATACTTGCCCAGAAGGGTATCACCCTGAAGATAGTTGAGTTCACCGATTATGTTCAGCCCAATAACGTTGTTGAAAGTGGAGAGATCGATGCCAATTACTTCCAGCACGTTCCTTATCTCGATGATTTCAATGCTCAGAACGGTACGCACATAGTTTCCGTAGCAGGCATCCATGTGGAGCCGCTCGGCATCTATGCAGGAAAGCTTTCCAGCCTGAGTGAGATTAAATAATATACTGTTAAGATCAATATTCAAAGGCGGGAGTATGCTCCCGCCTTTTGGAGGGTAAACACGGCATGATCGAAATTAAGAACCTTTCAAAGACTTACAATACATCCGACGGCACCGTAGAAGCTCTGAAGGACGTATCGATTTCAATTCCTGACGGGGATATTTTCGGAATCATAGGTATGAGCGGGGCCGGCAAAAGCACACTGGTCAGATGCATCAATATGCTTGAGCGCCCCTCGGAAGGAACCGTGATTATTGACGGCACGGATATGTCAAAGCTTGATTCGTCTGCACTGCGTGAAGCAAGAAGAAAAATAACGATGATATTCCAGGGTTTCAACCTTCTAATGCAGAGAACAGTGTTGAAAAATGTATGCTTTCCTATGGAGCTTTCGGGGAAAAAGGGCAAAGAAGCTGCTAAAAGAGCCATGGAGCTGCTTGAAGTAGTCGGCCTCGCTGACAAGGCCAACGTATATCCTGCTCAGCTTTCCGGCGGACAGCAGCAGAGAGTCGCCATAGCGAGAGCTCTTGCAACATCACCTGAAGTTCTGCTCTGTGATGAAGCTACAAGTGCACTGGATCCCACTACAACACGATCTATCCTGGATCTGCTGAGTGAAATAAATGAAAAGCTCGGAATTACGATAATAGTGATAACGCATCAGATGAGCGTTGTTGAGTCAGTATGCAGACATGTTGCCATTCTGGATAACGGTACTGTTGTTGAGCAGGGAGAGGTCGGAGAAGTGTTTTCCAACCCGAAGACGGAAGCCGCAAGAAAGCTCGTGTTTCCGGAAGGAGAAACTGATCCGGTCATTGCCCGAGACAGTGAGGAGGTCTTTATCAGAGTTGTTTTTAATGGAGCAAAAGCCACTGCTACTCCTCTCATAGCGCAGCTGGCAATAGATAAAGGTATTGCAGCAAATATTTCATATGCCTCCACCAGAAGCATAGGCGATGGTTCATATGGTTCAATGCTGCTCGGCATTACCGGCGGAGAAGAAAACGTAAAAACGGCTATCGACTATCTGCAGCAGATGCCCGGAGTGATAGCAAGGGAGGTGCCCGTGAATGTTTGAGAACGCTTTTACGTCTGAAGCATGGGAAACTGCGGTAAAAGTATTTGTATCTGAGTTTCCGCTTGCCATATGGGAGACTGTTTATGTAACGCTCCTGTCTACTTTCTTTGCCATAATCATAGGGCTTCCGCTCGGAGTTCTTCTTGTTGCGGGAGATAAAAACGGTGTTCTTCCTCTGCCGGGCTGGCTGCTAAAAACCTTAGGAGTTATTATTAATCTCCTGCGTTCGGTGCCTTTCCTTATACTTATGGTCCTTGTTTTCCCGATTACAAGAGCGATAGTCGGTACTGTTGTGGGGACTCCTGCTACGATTGTTCCGCTTGTGATTGCAGCATTTCCGTTCATAGCAAGACTAACGGAGAGCAGCCTGAGGGATGTAGATCCCAATATAATCGAAGCGGCTCAGAGCATGGGAGCTTCACCGCTGCAGATAATCACCAAGGTGATGATACCCGAAAGTGTACCGTCTCTTCTCTCTAATGCAACAATTGCAGTAACAACCATACTCGGATACTCTGCAATGAGCGGTATTATCGGAGGCGGCGGACTTGGCAAAATAGCCTTAAACTACGGCTATTACAGATATAAATATCTCATAATGATCTTTGCTGTGATACTCCTCATAGTACTTGTTCAGCTCTTCCAGACCTGCGGCACCAAACTGGCCATCAGATCAGATAAGAGACTTAAAAACAAATCATGAAAGAAAACGGACATCCTCTGGGTGTCCGTTTTTGATTTCTCTGTTTTAAAATTTTTAAACTATTTAAATTACAGTGTTGCAGAATCTGTGCTGTTTGTGTTATCCTAAAAAACCGTAAGCAAATATAATAAATTATAGTAGAAAGCTATGGACAGGATAACTTCAAGAAAAAACCCGGTTATCGTTCACATAAGGAAACTTGTTTCAGACAGAGAATACAGATACACATGCAGAGAATATGTATGTGAAGGTATAACTCTTATGGAGGAAGCTCTCAGTGCAGGCATGGAGATCTGCACTGTTATTTGGAGTGAAGATCACGAAATAAAGCCAATCCATGCAGAGGATCAGCATGAGGTCCCTGTTGAACTATATTCATATGTTTCACCGCTCAAGAGCAGTCCAGGACCATTATTTACTGTAAGAATGCCGGTTTCAGATGTTGAAGGAAAGATCGGATCAGCGATAATACTTGAGAATGTACAGGACCCGGGAAATATCGGAACTGTTATCCGTACGGCCAATGCATTTGGTATCGGAAGTGTAGTTCTTGCAGGTTCCTGTGCCGATCACTACAGCATAAAAGCCGTCAGAGCTTCGATGGGAGCCGTATTCAGACAGCGTGTGGATATAGTTCAAATCGCTGATCTGAGATCATTCGCCGGCTCCAATTTGCTCAGGCTTTATGCTGCAGCACTTTCGGAAAAAGCGGTGGATATAAGGAGTATTGACTGTAAAGGCTGTGCTATCGCAGTTGGCAATGAAGGCGGCGGCCTCAGCAGCGAGCTCATGGAGATTTGCGAAGGAAAAGTTATCATACCGATGACGCTTCAGGCTGAATCACTTAATGCCGCTGTTGCAGCCAGTATTCTGATGTGGGAAATGCGCAGACGGGAGAAATAATCATGGATCAAACTGGCTTATACTGGATATGGTTTTCCTGCTTCCCGTTTTTGAGACTCAGGACGCGTAATGAGCTGATCGACGCCTTCGGTGGACCTGAGGGAGTTTTCCACGCTGGTGAGAAAAAGATCGCGACTTTCAGGGGAATAAGCTCTGAGCTGGCGAGAATCATAGGCAGCACCGGCCTTGACAGAGCTTACAGTATCGCAGATGAATGCTCGAGGCAAGGAATAGATATCGTAACCAGGGATGATCCCGAGTATCCATTCAGATTAAAAAATATATATACGCCGCCGTCTGCATTGTATGTGAAAGGGAAACTCCCTGACATAGACGATTCAGCAGTGATCGCTGTTATAGGCACAAGAAAAGCAAGTCAGTATGGAATGAGGATGGGGAAAAGACTTGCATTTGAAATATCACGATGCGGTGGAATTGTAGTATCCCTTCTGACTGCCGGTGTGGATCGTTCAGCAGCAGAAGGTGCTCTTCTTGCAGGAGAATCCTGTGTTGGTGTTCTTGGCACATCACATGAGCAGGAACACAGTCCGCTGGCTGACGAGATAGCTGAAAATGGTGCGCTTATCAGCGAATATCCTCCGGGAACATCTCAGCTCAGATCTTTCTTCAGGGACAGAAACAGGATCGCATCGGGACTGTCACTGGGAACAGTTGTAGTTGAAGCGCCTGAAAAGAGCGGTACAAGGTATTTTGTCAGCGAAGCTCTGGAACAGGGAAAGGATATCTTTGCCGTTCCGGGAAATGCAGACTCAGCTAACAGTATGGGCACATTGGATCTTCTGAAAATGGGGGCGAAACCAGTTGCCACCGGATGGGATGTTATGTCCGAATACGCTGGAATGTATCCTGAACTCCATTATTCTGATGATAAGATACCGGAATTGAAAAGCGAGTTCATACCGGAAAAAACGGAAAACTGTCAGAAGCCTGATGTGTCGGTTATTAATACAAACAGTGCTGCAGAGCCGGAATGGAACTTAAAGACCGCATCTTTGAATGATGAACAGAAGACAATAGTATCTGTTATTGAAAACGGTGCTTCAAGAATAGATGAGATAATGGAAAAGAGCACTTTTCCTGCACCTAAGGTCTTATCAAACTTAACGATCCTTGAGATCAGAGGGATTATCATAAGAGATCTTTCAGGTAATATCAGATTGAAAAAGCATTTTTGAGAGGAAAAAGTATGCCCGCAAAGAAAAAACTCGTTATAGTTGAATCACCAGCAAAAGCAAAGACGATAGAGAAGTACCTCGGATCAGGATATAAGGTCGTTGCTTCGATGGGACATTTAAGGGATCTGCCTAAGAGCACTCTCGGAGTGGATATAGAGCACGATTTTGAGCCGCAGTATATTCCCGTGAAGGATAAGCACGAGCTTATATCCACACTGAAAAAAGAAGCTGCGTCTTCAAATCTTGTTTATCTTGCCACAGACCCTGACCGTGAGGGAGAAGCGATATCATGGCATCTCAAGCAGCTTCTCGGTCTTCCGGATGACAAGGCTAAGAGGGTCACCTTCAATGAAATAACAAAAAACGTTATCCTGGACAGCATCAAGAACCCCAGGGAGATAGACCAGAACCTTGTCGATGCTCAGCAGGCAAGGAGAGTACTTGACCGTATCGTCGGATATCAGCTTTCACCTCTGCTGTGGAAAACCGTAAAATCAGGTCTGTCCGCTGGAAGAGTGCAGTCTGTTGCAGTAAGGCTCGTATCAGACAGAGAGAAAGAGATAAACGACTTTGTCAGTGAGGAATACTGGCTTCTCGATGTAAAGCTTAGCAAAAAGAATACAGACAGCCCTTTCAATGCCAGGTATTACGGAAAGAACGGAAAGAAAGCCGAACTTAAGAGCGAAGACGATGTAAACAGAGTGGTTTCCGATCTGGAAGGGGAGGACTTCACCGTAAAGTCTGTTAAACCCGGTGAGAAACAGAAATCTCCGGCACCACCTTTCATAACCTCAACGCTGCAGCAGGAAGCTTCTCGCAGACTAAATATGACCCCGAAGAGAACTATGACCATCGCACAGCAGCTGTATGAAGGCGTTGAGATATCCGGAAGAGGGTCTCTGGGTCTGATAACATATATGAGAACAGACTCCCTGCGTATATCCGATGAGGCTCTGGCTGCCGCAGGAACATTTATTACCGGACATTACGGGAATGAATACTATCCCGGAAAACCTCGCCGTTTCAAGACTAAAGCCGGTGCCCAGGATGCTCATGAAGCGATCAGACCTACTGATATTAACCTTACGCCAGAAATCGTCAGAAAGGATCTGACAGCCGAGCAGTACAGACTGTACAGGATAATCTGGGGAAGATTCACGGCATCTCAGATGGCAAATGCGATATATAACAATATTTCAGTTGAAATCGAAGCAAAAGGTCACCTTTTCAAAGCTGCCTCTTCTGAGCTCAAATTTGCAGGATACACAGCGGTTTACGAAGAATCAAAAGAAAACTCAGACAATGAGATAACATCAAAGCTGCCACAACTGACGGAAAACGAACTGCTGGAACTCATAAAGTTCCTGCCAGACAGACAGTTTACCCAGCCGCCCTCAAGATATACAGAAGCAACTCTGATCCGTGCTTTAGAGGAAAAGGGGATAGGACGTCCGTCAACATATGCGCCTACTATTTCAACTATCAGCTCCCATAATTATGTTGTAAGAGACGGCAGATATCTCAAGCCGACAGCCCTTGGTGATGCTGTGAATGAGCTCCTGAAGGAACATTTCCCGGATATAGTTGATCTGAAGTTTACGAATCAGATGGAATCGGAGCTCGACGAGGTCGAATCAGGTAAAGCCGATTGGAAAAGCATACTTAGGGAATTCTATGGCGGATTCTCAGAAGAGATGGACAAAGCAGGCAGCGAGCTTAAAGGTGTTAAGATCAAAGTGCCGGATGAACTGAGCAATGAATACTGTGATGTATGCGGAAGACAGATGGTTATAAAGAACGGCAGATTCGGCAGATTCCTTGCCTGCCCGGGATTCCCTGAATGCACATTCACAAAACCACTGGTTATTGAAATGCCCGGCTCATGTCCAAAATGCGGAGGAAAGATACTAAAGAGAACTTCCAAGAAAGGCTATGTGTTCTATGCCTGTGAAAGAGGCACGGAATGCGGTTTCATAACCTGGGATGTACCTACTGCTGCGACATGCCCTGCCTGTGGAAAAACATTGTTCAAACCGAGCGGCAGAGGTCCTCTCAAGTCATTTTGTGTAAACCCCGACTGTACCAACTTTGTACCGGAGGAAAAAAGAAAGTACCAGAAAAAAGCAAAATCCGAAACAGCGGCAAAAAAGAAAACGTCATCAGGGAAAACTTCCAGAAAGAAAGCGTGATCTAATTGACAGAACGAGCAGTTACAGTCATAGGCGCAGGACTTGCAGGATGTGAAGCTGCCTGGCAGCTGGCCGGCAGAGGTATTCATGTTGATCTGATCGAGATGAAACCACTGAAAAAGACGGCGGCACATACTTCTGATAACTTCTCCGAACTGGTATGTTCAAATTCCCTCAGAAGCAACGAACTTACAAATGCGGCTGGGCTGCTGAAGGAAGAGATGAGGCTTCTCGGTTCTCTGATAATGGAGAGTGCGGACCTGAACAGTGTTGCCGCGGGCGGAGCGCTTGCTGTTGACAGAAATGCTTTTGCCGAATATATCACCAGTAAGATAAATACACACGGAAATATAAATGTGATCACTAAAGAGGCAGACAGCATACCGCAGGGAAATGTAATAATCGCGACAGGGCCGCTTAGTTCAGAAGCTATCACTGAAGCCGTATCCCGGATCTGCCCCGTAGATGACCTGCACTTCTATGATGCGGTTGCTCCTATAGTCAGTTTTGATAGCATAGATCTGAACAGTGCGTTCTTTGCATCAAGATATAATAAAGGGACCGCAGATTATATAAATTGTCCTCTCAGCATGGAGGAATATGAAGAGTTTGTATCGGAGCTTATCATCGCAAAGGAAGCAGAGATACACGGCTTTGATGATGGCGCGGTATTTGAAGGATGCATGCCGGTCGAAGTTATGGCGAGAAGAGGCAGAGATACACTCAGATACGGCCCGCTGAAACCGGTTGGATTAACTGATCCGCATACAGGGAAAGAGCCATATGCTGTAGTACAGCTCAGAAAAGACAACCGTGACGGCACTCTATATAACATGGTTGGCTTCCAGACGCATCTTACATGGGGGGAGCAGAAAAGGGTTTTTTCAATGATCCCTGCTCTGGCAAACGCTGAGTTTGTGCGATACGGAGTAATGCACAGGAATACATTTATCAACAGTCCTGAGTTGCTCGACAGGTATTACAGACTCCGGTCTGACAGCAGGATCGCTTTTGCAGGTCAGATCACAGGCGTGGAGGGATACATTGAATCAGCTGCTTCCGGGCTGCTTGCCGGGATAGAAATGTCTGCAGATATAAATTCACTGCCTCACGTGGATTTCCCTCAGGAGACGGCTATTGGTGCACTGAGTCTTTATGTTTCATCCGGCTCGGTCGGACCGTTCCAGCCTATGAATATCAACTTTGGAATAGTATCGCCGCTGGGATATAAGGTAAAAGGGAAACGCAACAAAAATGCAGAGATCTCAGCAAGATCTTTGCACATAATAAAAGAGCTTAAGACCAAGGAGGTTTTCAGCAGTGAAAATAATAGTTGACGCCATGAGCGGTGACAACGCTCCTGAGGAAATAGTAAAAGGCGCTGTCAGGGCAAGAGACGAGTTGGATGTAGGCATCATCCTTGTGGGAAAGAAGGAAGTAATTTCTGCGCTGCTTGGAGACACAGAGATGAAAGGCATCGAGATAGTTGATGCTAGAGACGTTATTTCTATGGAGGATGATCCCAGTACAGCCACAAGGAGGAAAAAAGACTCCTCTATGGCAGTTGCCCTTAATCTTCTTAAAGAAGACTCCGGGGATGCAGTGGTATCAGCCGGCAGCACCGGAGCCCTGCTAACGGGAGCTACGCTCACAGTAAAGCGTATCCACGGCATTAGAAGAGCGGCGCTTGCGCCTGTACTTCCTGCCGGCGAACATGGAGTAATGCTCATAGACTGTGGAGCAAATGTGGACTGCACTGCAGAATATCTCCTCCAGTTTGCATATATGGGTTCTTTCTACGCAAGCAAGCTGATGAAATGCGATAACCCGCGTGTCGGTCTGCTGAATATAGGAACCGAGGATACGAAAGGCGGGGATCTGCAGCATCAGGCTTTTGAACTGCTTTCAAGAGCGAATGAGGAAAAGAGGATAAACTTTGTCGGCAACGTAGAAGGAACAGGCGTCTTTTCCGGAGAAGCCGATGTTATAGTTTCTGATGGATTCAGCGGAAATATTCTTCTGAAAACGGCTGAGGGCGTTATCAAGTATATGATGAAGGAACTCAAAGGAGTGTTCTATAAATCTTTCCTGAATAAGCTTGCTGCCGGAGTCCTTAAGAATGATCTGCAGACGATGAAAAAGAGCCTTGATGTCAACGAAGTCGGCGGTACAGCTCTTATAGGAATATGCAAGCCGGTTATAAAAGCTCACGGATCATCGAATGCAGACAGTATTTTTGCGGCAGTCAGACAGGCTATTGAGTTTTATGATTCAGGCATTATTTCAGATATCGAGAAAAACATCGATTATATGAAAGTCAAGCAGGAGTAAATGAACAGCATAGAAAAAGCTATAGGTTATACTTTCAGAGACAGAAGACTTCTTGATCAGGCTCTTACTCACAGTTCTTATGCTCATGACCGCAATACCGAGAGCTATGAAAGACTTGAATTCCTCGGAGATTCTATTCTTGGATGGGTCACGGCAGACTGGCTTTACCGCAACACGGGTAACATGCCAGAAGGAAAAATGACAAGGCTTCGTGCGGAGCATGTGAGCGAACATGCCCTGTACCCGGTAGCTGTACGTCTTGGCATAGGCCCGCATCTGAAACTCTCAAAGGGTGAAGAGCTCAGCGGAGGAAGAAGCAGAATATCCATACTGGCAGATACGATAGAATCAATAATAGCCGCGATATATCTCGACGGCGGTATCGATGCGGCCAGAAAATTCATATTTGATAATGTGTTGGATATCACAGAACTGAACGGTGATGAAGCGTATAACGATTATAAATCAGAGCTGCAGGAGCTTGTTCAGAAGGACGCGGACGGCAGCGTGGAATATAATCTTGTTTCCCAGTCAGGACCGGATCATGATAAAAGATTTGTTTTCAGTGTATCCGTAAACGGAAGTGTTATGGGGACAGGAGAAGGCAGAAGTAAGAAAGAAGCGGAACAGTCAGCAGCTGAAGAAGCTCTGAAAACATTGAAGGCATGAGTGCAAGAGAGAGTATAATACCGGTATTCGTACCGCATGTTGGCTGTCCTAACAACTGTGTGTTCTGCAATCAAAGAAAGATCTCCGGCCAGCTAAAGCCTGCAAGCCCGGAAACTGTCATCAAGGCGGTGGAAAACGCTAAGGGGATACTGCCTGCAGGCGAAGATATCCAGTTGGCTTTCTATGGAGGAAGCTTTACGGCAATACCTTCTGAGGAACAGAAAGCTCTTCTTTCCACAGCATACCGTTATATAGAAGAGGGATTTCTCAGTTCAATAAGGCTTTCGACCAGGCCGGATGCGATCGACCGCGAGATTCTTGAAAGACTTCGTTTATTCGGGGTAAAGACGATTGAGCTCGGTGCGCAGTCCCTTGACAGAGAAGTTCTGCACCGCTCAGGGAGAGGACATACAGCCGAAGACGTTTTCAATGCTGCTGAGCTTGTAAAGGAATACGGCTTCAGGCTTATAATCCAGCTTATGACCGGACTTCCTGGTGATACTCCGGATAAAGATATGGAAACTGCACTTGAAGTGTGCCGTATAGCACCATACGGCGTCAGGATATACCCCACTGTTATCATAAGGGATACTGCCCTTTATGAACTGTGGAAAGCAGGAAAGTACAAGGAGCACACGGTAGATGATGCGGTTGAGGCCTGCTCGAGGATGGTTCCGCTTTTTGAGGAAAACGGGATAGAGATCATCCGTATAGGACTGAATCCTACAGATGATCTGAGCTCCGGTGAGGCTGCAGGCGGAGCATATCATCCGGCTTTGGGAGAAATGGTCCGAAGCAGGATAATGTATTATCATATCCATGATCTTCTTCAAGGGGTTAAACCCGGTAGCAGAGCAATTATTACAGGACCAGGTGCCAAGCTGTCACAGATGATCGGTCAGCACAGGGTGAATATAGATAGATTAAAAAAAGAATATTCTTTGTCAGAGATAAAGATGAAACCCTCAGAAGACGATGGATTTCATGTTTTGATCGAAGAATGTCTTAATGAGTAATTGAGGGATAGTTTTGTATTTAAAGGCGATTGAGATCCAGGGATTCAAGTCATTTCCGGAAAAAACCAGATTACAGTTCGATAAGAATATCGTTGCCATAGTAGGTCCTAATGGATCAGGAAAATCCAACATTTCTGATGCCGTTTTATGGGTCCTTGGCGAGCAACGCAGCAAGACGCTGCGCGGCACCAAAATGGAGGACGTAATATTTGGCGGTACTGAAAAACGTTCAGCACTCGGTTTTGCTCAGGTGTCTCTCGTTTTTGATAATTCTTCCGGCTTTTTCGACTACGAGTCAGACGAAATAGTTATTTCCAGGAAGTATTACCGCAGCGGAGAAAGTGAATACTATATAAACAGGGAATCCGTCAGACTTAAGGATTTAAATGCCCTCCTTATGGATACAGGACTCGGGCGTGACGGTTATTCGAATATTGGACAGGGCAGGATCGCCGATATTATTTCCGATAAGAACACAGACCGAAGGGAAGTGTTCGAAGAAGCGGCAGGAATTTCCCGTTTCAGATACAGAAAAGACGAAGCAGAAAACCAGCTGAAGAAAACAGAGGAGAATCTTGTCAGGATAAATGATAAGATAGACGAACTGGAGCTTCAGGTCGGACCGCTGCGCGAGCAGGCTGAAACTGCAAAAAAATATCTCATTCTGCGTGACGAACTGAGGATCAGGGAAGTGTCACTCTGGATGAACAACCTGGAGAAGATCCGCGAGAGATCCGGGGCAGTTCTTGCTGAGCATGAGAAGGTAAGCAGGGAACTGGAACTTGCTAAGAAAGATCTTGAGGCCTTGTATGCGTCCTCTTCCAGTATATACGGTAGAATAAGACAAAAGGAAGCCGATGCCGAGCAACTCAGAAATGAACTTTCAGTTATCAGATCACGAGCCGCAGAGCATGAGGCAGAGAAAGCAGTTCTGGCCTCGGAAATCAAAAACAACGAAGAAAAGATCCGCCAGCTGGATCTTGATATAGAGTCGCAGGAGAAGCGGTCTGTCGAAATTAACAGCAGTATCGGGGATTCAAGATCAAGGATAAAATGGCTCGATGAAGCTTCGTATGAGCAGCAGAAACTGCTGGACAGCAACTCAAATGTTATCAGCGGATGCAGATTGAAGCTGGG
>JAIKVS010000172.1 GCA_024685535.1 Oscillospiraceae bacterium
GATCACGGGCATCGTTCTTTCTGGTGCCGGATTCGGCGCAGCAATATGGGTCTTCCTTGCAGGTCAGCTCTTCAAGTATTTTGATTACAAAGGCTGCTACCGCATCATGTCCGTTCTTTCGCTTGCCATTGGTGCAATAGCACTTATCTTTCTTGTTAAGACACCTGAGGAGCTGGGTCAGAAGCCGCTCGGATGGGATAAGGTTAAAGAGACCAAAAATGAGACTGAAGCTATCGAGGTTCCCGGAGTTACCAAGGCAGAAGCTCTGAAGAGCCCGTCATTCTGGCTCTTTGCGGCGGCAATGGTATTCGTTTGTCTTGCTTACACTGCTGCGTTGTCTTATGCTCCTTCCTATTGGCAGGTTTCCGGCCTGACAAGCACCGGAGCGGCTAACTATACAGCAGCTCAACTGATCATTGCAGCACTGTTCCTCCTGGTTGCTGGATCGGTGTTCGCAAAGCTTGGCCCATCCGGATTTACAGCACTTATGTGCGCTGCTTTTGTGGTCTGCATGATACTGATGATTATCGTCGGTACCAGTATGAGTGCAGTACTCATGATACTCATTGTGATCATGCTCGGCCTGAGTTATCCTCTGAATGCCTCTGTTCCCAGCATGGTAGGACAGTCGATATTTGGTGGCAAAGACTTTGCGGCTATATCAGCACAGCTTATGACAGCCGTATATATCGGCCAGTTCCTTTGTGCTCCGATAACCTCAGTATTCCTCGGGATGAACAACGGCTGGTCAGTTGCATGGGGATTCTATGCAGCTGCTGCAGTAGTGGGTCTGCTGCTTATCTTTGTCGCAGTTAAGAAATCTCCGCTAAAGAAATAGGAATAATTTTAATCTGAATAAAATTCGCTCAAAAGTCAAAAGAAATGGCCGCAATGTGTATATAAAGCACATCGCGGCCATTTCTTAAATAATTTCCTTAAAAATATCTGATCTTTACTCGCTTGCCCATTTTTTCCAAAGCAGCGGAGAGTTGCTCTGCTATATTCATTTTCAGATTGAAATTGAATGGTAGATCTGTATATTCATGTGCAGGATTTACAGCTTTTCCAACATAGAAGCTTATATCGGTCGCTTGCTCAAAAAGGATCTGGCTTATCTTTGAAGCGGCGTCCCTGCCATATGCCCACTGAGTGTAAAGTTCATTTTTGTCAAGAGCATCGCTTGCATACTCACATACCCGGCTCAGCGTAACGACCCCTTCCGTTACCAGATCAACTCCCTCTATCTCCATAGCCGGGGGTATTCCTTCAGCTATTGTTTTGCCGGGTGAAACTACAGTTTTGCCAAGATATGATGCGGCGATCTTGGCTGTAGTTCCACCGCATACGATATGCCTTCCTTCTTTTGAGAAAAAAAGCGACATCATCCTCCCGCTGTCATCCTGATTTCTCGGAGGTCCGAATAGAATGTTTACCGGACTTCTTTTTCGTATTCTCACTATGCATGCAGTAGTATCGTCTATCGGATGAAAGCCATATTTTTTATCGCATTCATCAACTATCATAGTAGCAAGGGTCTTGGCCGTATAGCCGAGACCGGAGAGCATCTTCAGGAAATCTGCAATATGCTCCTCCTTCCAGTCCAAGTTCAAATGCTGATCAGGGCTTGCAAATACACAGCCGTCGCTCATGAGCAGAAACAGATCGTTCTCACGCAGATGTATAGTCGATATCTTTATCGGCTTGTCGCCTACGATAACCTCTCTTTTAGGATAGTCAGATATCTCACCGTCACGTACAAATATTACGTCTGGGTTATCATACTGGATTATTTCTGCAGTTGTGTTTTGAACGATGTTTATGATTGTGAATGTGGAGTAGGCAAGCTTGCGGTCTGCACATACGGGAAGCGTTGCAGCTATGGTTGAGATGCATTCCTCAAGCGGCATTCCTTCAGCCATCATGGTTGATATGATCTTCGATGTGAGAGTTGAAAGAATACTGGCTTTAACTCCATGTCCAAGACCGTCAGCCAGAACAAGGATTGTCGAATCATCATCAAGGCTAACAGT
>JAIKVS010000206.1 GCA_024685535.1 Oscillospiraceae bacterium
AAAGAAGAGCCGGATACGATCCTGAAGATGACGATCGAGGAACTCGATCTCTCAGTGAGAAGCTTCAACTGCCTCAAACGTGCTAACATCAATACTGTAGAAGACCTTGTGAGCAAAACTCAGGATGAGATGATCAAGGTCCGCAACCTCGGCCGCAAGTCCCTTGAAGAAGTCATTCAGAAACTGGCAATGCTGGGACTTTCTCTGGCGTCAGAGGATTAAAGGAGGAAAAGCAATATGCCCGGAACAAGAAAACTCGGCAAAACCAGCGCTCAGCGCAAAGCTATGCTCCGCCAGCAGGTCACTGATTTTCTGGACCTCGGACGCATGGAGACAACTGTTACCCGCGCCAAAGAGATAGCTCCTATGGCTGAGAAGATGATCACTCTCGGAAAGGCAAAAGATCTGGCCTCTTATCGTCAGGCTCTTGCGTTCATTACCAGAGAGGATGTCGCCAAAAAGGTATTTGACGAGATCGCGCCGAAATACGCAGACCGTAACGGCGGATATACCCGCGTCACCCGTACAGGCATACGCCGCGGTGATGCAGCGGAGACCGCTGTGATCGAGCTCGTATAAGCTGCAAATATAACAAACCAGACCGCCGCATCCTAAGATGCGGCGGTCTGTATTTTTGCTTGATACAATTGTCCGAACAGTTTATTTCGCAATAAGGCGTTTGAGCATCTCGTGATGACGGCGCACCTGCTCCACGCTGTCTGGGAGGTTTTCAAACCCCATATCCTGCTGATCTCTCTGACCCTCATATTCAGAATTTATATACCCTTCATATCCGCATTCTTTCAGGATACGGATAGGTGTTTCGTAGTCGATGGATACATCCTCATATTCTCCGGGATGTCCGGGTATCTCGGTCATCTCGTAGAATTTCCCATGAATACTTACAATATAGGGAATGATCTGGCGAAGGTCTTCAGGATCTGCAGACGATTCATGCAAAGAAAGCCGTGAAATCATGCCCGGGTTGATATCATTCTGCGGGAATTTTTCGCGTATCGCTGTGAATATATCGTCAGGGGAATAGTTAACGGAGTTTTCAAGGATCCAGTCTACTATTTCGGGATATTTCGTATGTCTTTTCGCGTATTCGATGCCGGGACGGCAGGGCGAATGCTGGAAAACTCCGAAGTCGGGGACAAGACCAACGTGTTTGCTGCCTGTGCGGGCGGCAAGCTCCAGGATCTGCTCTGCCATACGAAAATCAAGCGCTGCCGCCATACCGGTGGTTGGCTGCTGCTTGTTTGCCTTGAATATCGGCAGCGGAGCATGGATCTCCTTGCCCATGCGCACATCGCATTCCTCGGCTACCGGAAGCGCCATTTCTATAACATCGATCGGAACAAGACACAGAGGACGAACATTTTTGAAGCCGAGCTTCGCTGCGAGCCGGATATCGTTCTTAAGACGTTCGGCTGCTTCACGGTGGGTCATGATATGATCGCGGAACTGATGAACATCCAGATAGATATCCATGGTCACAGCCTGCATATCATAGCGTGCCATGGTGTTGCGGAAATCAAAAACGAAGCTTTCAGACGGGAAAGGGTATCCTTTTATGGTCGCTTCATCGATTATCTCGATACCGTCGGTATCAAGGTTTTCACGGACTTCCCTGACCATGTCATGGAAATCCATCTGCTTAAAGAACTGCTCCTGCTGATAGCTGTATAGAGATACACCTCGTTTAATACTCATGGACAGCTCCTTTCTCATTCCTGAAGCTCAAGAGAAAACGTGCAGATAACGGCTGTCTTCCCGGCGCCTGCCCCGCTGCCGGGAACCGGAGGATTTCGGAGCCATTCCTCGTCCCAGGGCATATATCCGTACTGGGAAAGAACAGACTGCTGCAGAGCTATCTCATGCATCCCCTTTTCAAGGCCTCCGGGTTTTGTGACATAGACCCAGCCCTCGTCGTCATAATCCCAGTGTTCCCAGACAGCCTTTTTGATCTCTTCAAAGGTCCTCGGGGCTTTCCCGTTTATCTGAAAACGCTGGAGCTCTCTAGGATATTCAACGCCGTCGCAGCGGATATAGTAGCCGTTATGCAGGGAGAGAAAACATCCTCTGTAATCGGCGATCCTCACTGCAAAGCGGAAACCGGTCACCTTCCCGTCTTCACAGACGTTCTGGAGGGAATCCTTTCGGATAAGATATTCGTCAAACATTTTTGCCTCCTGTTTAAAGCAGCAGAAAATTCAGTTTTCCGCCGGCCTCGGTGGCATCTTGGAGGGATCTACATTGGAGGCGTTCTCACCGGGGTAGTCAATGGGGATACCGGTGCGGCCGGGAGCAATGAATTTGTAGCACTCAAAGTATAAACCGGCCTGTTTTGAGAAATCGAGGTAGCTGTAATCCATGAGGCCTCCCATTCCCTGCCC
>JAIKVS010000017.1 GCA_024685535.1 Oscillospiraceae bacterium
GCTTATAATAACCGCGCCACTATACTAAACGCAGTAGGCCGTTATTATGATGCGGAAGCCGATTTCAAAGCAGCAGACAGACTTCTGCAGTCATCAGATGAATCTGACGATCTTATGCAGACGACGATCGCGCTTAATGCAGGTGCAAACTACTCCGATCTCGGTGACACCGCATCCGCATCGGAACAGTATGAGAAAGCTCTCTTACTGCTCGACGGGTTGGAAAGCAGCGAGGAAGCCGTTGAGACCTCCGCAAGAGTAAACTACAACTATGGAGTTCTTCTGTGCCGTACTGGCAATTATCAAAAAGCCGAAATAAGGCTTCAGGAAGCTTGTGTTCTGTATTCACAGCTGAGGGATTATACAGACTCTCTTCAAAACCGAAGCAGTCAGGTACAGGCTGTGTCCGCTCTGGCGGTATGTCTTACAGATGAGGGCAGATTTGATGAAGCAGGGAATTATTATGACCAGGCTATCACGGTTGCAGAAGCTCTTGCTTCAGATGATGACAACACCGATGCCCTCCTGATGCTTGCGGGACTATATAACAACAGAGGACTTTGTTTCAATATCCAAGGCCAGTATGATATGGCTGACGGATACTATAAGGATGCAACGGATATTTACAGAAGGGTAAGTGAACGTACCGGTGCCCCATCAGATGCGGCAGTATATGGCAAGTCCCTTCTCAATACTGGGGAGAATGCCTTCAAACTTGGCAGCTATGAGTATTCAAGGGAGAAATTTGAGGAAGGCCTTATAGTATACAGAGACGCATGTCCATCTCTCGGCAGCTATGACAATGCTCTTTACAGTGCGTGGCTTTCATACTACGAGCTGGTCTGCATAAGAGACTATCAGGCGGCTCTTGATGCAGCACTCAACGCATATCAGTTGCAGTCGGATAACGTACTTGTGAATATGAATCTGGCATATGCTTGCCTGTATTGCGGATACTATGATGACGCCGATACACTTTTTACCATGATAGCATCGCTCGGAGAGGGACAGGCAGAGACACTGATCGGTGACTTGAATGCCCAGCAAAGGGCAGGGCTGTATTCCCCCCACACCGAGGAAGTTTTCAAGCTCCTCGGAAGATAACAGCTTTAAATATAACAAGAGGGAGACGCTATGTGCCTCCCTCTTGTTATTCTTATTCTAAACATATGAGACTGCTGCACCCCTCAGGCAGTACTCCGAGGCACACATCACAGTCTGCGAGTTTTTTCGATACAGTCTCCCGAGCAACCGTCGGATCATTGTTCTCTCGGCTCAGGTGAGCTAAGAAGATGTTTTTTGTTCCGTTATGCGCAAAAAAGGCAGAAACCTCAGCACAATCCTCATTTGAAAGATGCCCGTTTTCAGAGAGTATTCTGCGCTTGAGCACATATGGATACGGACCGTTCTTTAGCATCACCGTATCGTGGTTGGATTCGATGACTAGGCTTTCACAGCCTCTGAGCATTTCTCTTATCCGCTCCGTCACGCAGCCGAGATCCGTAGCATATCCGAAGGAGCCTCCTTCATAATCAAAGCGGAAACCGATGCTGCCCGGACAGTCATGGGATGTATCGAATGCCGTCACATTTATGCCGTCTGTTATTTCATACGGCCGTTCTATCGGCAGAGCATGCGGAGAATACCGGAAGAGTTTTGCACAGGAGATCTCGCTCATATACAAGGGGCATCTGAAATACTTCCCGCAGACTTCAAGTCCTTTGATATGGTCGGAATGAGTATGGGTTATAAATACAGCATCTATTTCTTCAAAATCGGTCCCGGCTGAATTAAGCGCATTCCTTATGGTCCTGGCAGGAAGTCCGACATCTATCAGCAGTTTTTTCCCGTTTATCTCAAGATAAAAGCAATTTCCCGACGAGCCGCTGCCCACAGACATCAGTTTAATCATTTTTCAGGTATATACTTCCTTTGACCGCAGTCACTTCAAATGTTTTGAAATACATCACATAGCTCTTGCTGTACAGTCCGAAAGCCCATATCTCAGTTCTGTTCCCCTTAGGCCAGAAAATGAGATCCTCGCTGACATCCACTACCGAGATTTTGGTTTCCTGGCCTGAGTACTCAAGAGTCTCAAAATCTACTGTAAAGTCTCCTTCTTTTATCAATCCCTCAGCCCTGAAATCTACCTTGAGCGTATCTTTATAGTCTATGAGATTTGCTGCCTCATAACCATCCTTAAGCTTGAACCCGTACAGGATCTGCATTGAGGTGGTTACTCCGTCATCGTTTTTTGTGGGGCTGTGGAATTCATGATATTCAAAATAATCATAAAAATTATCCATATCCATCTTTACTTCGATGACAGGAGATTTGTCCGCCTGATCATCTTTCGTCCCGTGTTTCTTTCTCCCTGTCCCACTGCAGGCGCAAAAACTGAACACCAACAGCACTGTCAGCATTACGATGAAAAATTTTTTCATTACCGCGCCTCCTTCAGCAAATCTAGTTTTAATATTTTAGCACTTTATCTTGACTGCCGCAACTTTTTCGGGCTTTTCTCCCAGTCTGCCTGCATATATTGGACCATGTTATTATTTTGTCGTATTCGGTACTTGTATAAATCTTCCGTGCAGATATATAATAACTAAAATAAAACTTTGTCCGCTTTAAACCATAATATACAGTTCAAAAAATGACTATGACAGTTTTAAGATATATCGTTTCGATCTTTCTCGGATACATATTCGGTTCAGTCAGTTTTTCTGTAATGATATCCGAGATCTTCCATAAAGTGGATATCCGTAAACGGGGCAGCGGCAACGCCGGTGCAACTAATATGGCACGATCCTTCGGACTAGGTGCAGGACTTGGGACAATGTTCGGCGACATGTTCAAGACTGCTCTTGCCCTTCTTGGCGGATATTTCATTCTAGGCACTCCGGGTATGTGCATTGCAGGAGCAGCATGCATTATCGGTCACTGCTGGCCTGTGTTCTATGAATTCAGAGGCGGCAAAGGTATTTCCGCGGGCGCCGTGATTGCTCTGTTTATCAGCTGGAAACTCCTGGCCATACTGGCGGTTGTCTTCCTGCTGGGGGCTTTTATCAGCAAGAAAGTCTCCCTTGGATCCGTTCTTGCTGCAGCGGCAATGATCATTGCCGTATTTTTCGTGACCGACCTTATGTCCTTAAGAATTCTGGCAGTTTTCACTGCTGTGGTGGTCCTTTACAGACATATTCCGAACATCCGCCGCCTGATACGGCACGAAGAACCCGATTTCAAGCTTCCTTCCCATAAGAACAGGAAAAAATAAAACTCTATTACGAGGCTGCAAAAGCGGCCTCTTTTTATATCCCTTGACCAAATTCGTTATTAAGGTTAATATTAATCGATCACTTTCATCCGAGGAAGCATAATGAAATCAAGACTTCCAACCGTATTTGTGCTGCTCACTGCAGCTGCTTTGCTTCTCTGCGCCTGCGGAAGCAAGCCTGATTCTGCTGAAGACAGCGGAAGTATCTCCGGTGGCTCAATTACGGTACAGAATATAATTGAATCACTGGATGTTCCGACGCCTCCGGAGGCTTCTCAACCAGCCGCTAAGCCTTCAGAAACAGCTCCGGTGACATCACCTCTCCCTACCGTGAGGCTCGATCCTGTGCCGACCGCACCTCCATCACCAGAACCGACCCCAAAACCTGCTCTAGGTCCTTATTACCCCCCAACTGTTAAAAAAAGCCCTCTCGGGGAAGACTGCGTTGAGGGAAGCACCATATATTTCTCCGCTTTTGCCGACAATTGCCTGAAGTATGAATGGCAGCTGGAAAAGGACCATATGATCCTTGACTGGGCAGACATGGCTGAAACATTCGATGGAATGAAAGTCGCCGGAATCAATGGCAGCTATCTCGTGCTGGCAAATGTCCCGGTGGAACTCGATGGCTGGAGCGTACGATGCGTATTCACCGGCAGCGGCGATGCAACAGTATATTCCAACAGCGCGTGGATCCATGTTTCCGAACGTACTCTCAAGATTCACGGCAAAGACAGGAAAACCGTCAAAGGCACGGGCAATGTTTCAGGTTTCAAGGCTGTTATCGATTATGAAGGCGCGCTTTGGTGGGTGGTGGAAGAATATGCCGGCCGTACATTCTCTCTGAGAAAAAATGATACTGACTCAGAACTAGGTATAAGCGATGTTAGTTTCACTATCGATGGCGAAGGTTCTCTTCTCATAACTATCGACGGCTCCGAATACAGAGGCAAAGTTGCTGAAGAGCGGCTTGGCGGTTTTTCGGCAAGCGCTGTAGTTACACGGGAAGGCTCCGACATTGAAATGCCTGTCTTTTTCGATTATACGATGGAAAGCCAGCGCAGAGAAAACTGGAACCAAATCTATCTGGACATAATGCTCGAGTTCCCTGTGTCCCCAGAAGAACCCGAGGATTCTGTTGACAAGTCAGGATCTGGAGAAAACACTGCTCCTGGCGATACTCAAACCCCGGAGGCCGGCAGCGAAACATCTTCATTCGCTGATGAGCCTGATGCACAGGATGAGACATCCTCAGAAGAATCCATTCCGGAGACAGAATTCCGCAGTGTAAGGTTCATACTTACCAGAGACAGATAATAAGGGCATCAGACATAAAGGCTGCAGCCATTCCGTGGTGACTGCGGCCTTTTAATTGACACCGCATTATTTTTATGTTATAACATCAAAGCAAACTCAATATGGAGGGTTACCGAAGCG
>JAIKVS010000122.1 GCA_024685535.1 Oscillospiraceae bacterium
CGTTTTCCCGCGGACTCGTACGTGCACTAGGTGTCCATCGCGAACGCATACCGCCTGAGCCGGAGACATGAGATGAAGATACTTGCTGTTTCTGATGAAGAATGCCCGGCGCTGTGGGATTATTACGTTCCCGGCAGGCTCGAGCCATATGATCTCATCCTGGCCTGCGGAGATCTTAAAGCTTCATATCTCACCTTTCTTGTGACGATGAGCCATGCAAGGCTCCTGTACGTCCACGGCAATCATGATGTGAACTATGCCTCCCTCCCCCCTGAAGGCTGCGATGACATCGACGGACAGCTCGTAGTTTATAAAGGTGTGCGCATCCTCGGGCTCGGCGGATGCCTGTGGTATCATGACGGACCGCATCAGTACACTGAGAAACAGATGCAGCGCAGGATTTCCAGACTGCGCCGCAGTATACAAAAAGCCGGGGGCGTGGACATAGTGATCGCCCACTGTCCGCCCAGAGGCCTCGGCGACACTGATGCTCCCGCACACCGCGGATTTGAGGCATTTGTAAGCCTACTCGAAACATATAAGCCCAAGTATCTGCTCCACGGGCATACGCATTTAAATTACGGCAGGGATATTCCTCGGATCATAAAATATGAAGATAGCGAGATAATAAACGTATTCAGCCGATATGAGATCGACTATCCCGCTCCATCCGACAGAGCCGCAGATCTGATATGGATATCGAAGAAGCGCGGCAGAGACGGAAAATGAGCCAGGTACATATATGTCAGACGATTTTGAACCAAAACCTCTGTGGACCAGAGATTTTACAATAATAACTCTCGGCAGCGTTGTTTCCATGTTCGGAAACTCCATGTCCGGCTTTGCAATGAGCCTTATGGTGCTGGACATTTCAGAATCTACACTGCTCTATTCCATTTATATCGCCATGTTCACCCTGCCGCAGCTGATAATGCCCATAATATCCGGGGCTCTGCTGGACAGGTTCTCAAGGAAAAGGACAATTTACACACTCGACTTCATTTCGGCTGCCCTGTATCTCATAATGGCGGCGGTGCTTGCATCTGGATGGTTCTCATTCCCGGTATTCGCAGTCTATTGCTTTATTCTGGGTTCCATTCAGAGCATTTACATTGTGGCCTATGAAAGCTTCTATCCGCTGCTTATAAGTGAAGGCAACTATCAGAAGGCGTATTCCATTGCAAGTGTGCTCGAGACGCTCTCCGCAGTGATGGTGCCGGTGTCGACTTTTCTATACGGGAAGATCGGCCTTGCACCGCTGCTGCTTGTAAATGGCATCTGCTTTTTCATAGCCGCCATAATGGAAACTCAGATCCGCGCGGAAGAGCATTACATTGAAAAGCAGCAGATCACAAAGCTTGAAGGCCACCATCCGGTAAAGCAGGTCATTACGGATATCGGCGAGGGATTCCGGTATCTGTCCGTAGAAAAAGGCCTCCTGGCTGTTGCGGCATATTTTGCCTTCTCCGCCATATGCGGCGGCGTTTCCTCAGTTATAGTCCTGCCGTATTTTAAGCGGACCTTCACCAACGGTGAATACTGGTTCATGTTCGTTATGGCCTTTTCGCTTGCCGGCAGAGCGATCGGCGGGATGATACATTACAGAATGAAGATCCCTGCGGCATACAGATATGCCGTTGCCTTCGCTGTATATGTGATAATATCAGTTTGCGAAGGGATATATCTTTTCTTCCCATTCCCGGTCATGATGCTGCTGTGCTTTATCGTTGGTATAGGAGGCGTTACAAGCTACACGATACGTATCTCTGCTACCCAGAGCTATGTACCCGACGAAAAGAAGGGAAGATTCAACGGCGCTTTCAATATGCTGTCCACCGTAGGAGCCCTGGTGGGCGAATTTGCAGCTGGTATTCTTTCCGAAAGTTTCCCGGAAAGAATAGTGCTGCTGGCTGCAATGCTACTTTGCGCACTGGCTGCTGTCTTATTCATCGGCGGCGGCCGGAAACAAGTGGCAGCAATATACAACCGGGCGGAATGATCCGGATATCGGCCAAAATACCCTGCCCGCCCAATATATTTTGGGCTATGAAAGTGCTTCTTCTTTTGATATAATATTATATAGCTATCTATCGATACCTATGCTTCAGAATTCGTGTCAACATGTGTGGTAAAGAATCTGCGGAGGAGCGGAAAGCACTATGAAAAAACATGGATCATAATAATCAATGTGCTGATCATTATTGCACTGCTAGTCTTCGTTGTTCTTTATTCCCGCTATACGGGCAGGAATACGACCCAAAGGCAGATAGAGCATTATGAAAACACCACGGTCACCATGGAGCATGTCACCGAGAATTATCTCGAGGGTGAGCAGCGAATATGCGATGTATGGGCGCATTATATCAACAGTAAGGATATGACCATGGAGGAAGCCGTCTCCTTCATTCGCATCTCTCATGTGCTGCCGAACGCTTCCTCGCATATTGTGTACTGTGATACGCTGTCCGGTCTGTCTACGAGGGCAAGACACGAAGGCTCCGACGATTATTCCGTCTCTTATGCGCGGACGGACCTTCTGAATGATTTGAGCTGGATCCATGATATAGGTGAATCCATCAATATCTCCAGGGCATATACAAACCCGGTAAACGGTGAACAATCCATTGCCTTCTGCAATTTAATCACCCTTCATGATCCTCAGACCGGTAATCCGCAGAACGCTATACTGCTGCGTGTGCTGCCTCTGTCAGAACTGGAACAGAAATGGGTCTTCCCGCAGGAGGAGTTTGGAAACGCTGAGCTTTCCATAATCGAAGCAGACGGCGATTATATCATAAAAGGCCATTCTTTCAAAAATTCCAGTTTCTTTGAGTTTTACAGGTCATACAACACCGCAGCCTCTTCTTTCGCGCAGGAGCTTTTTGGAAAAATCACTTCGTCCACTGGCTCTTTTACCATGCTTAACTCCCGCGGCGAGGAATGCATTCTCGCCTATACCCCGGTCGCTGCGGCAGGCGGATGGACGCTTCTCAGCTTAATGCCGATGAAGGATCTTATTGTAAATACCGAAGACTGGATGCTGATCGGTGCAGTTTCCGCAGGCCTGCTGATCCTGTTCGTATTTGATCTGGCAGTTATACTTCATTTCAACAAGCAGTTTCAGGCATCAGCCAGAGAAGCAGCTGCAGCAAACAAAGCTAAGACCGATTTTCTCTCTACGATGTCTCATGACATCCGCACACCGATGAACGCGATCATCGGCCTTACAACTCTCGCGGAAAAGAATCTTAGCGATTCTGAATCGGTAGGAGAACATCTGCGGAAAATATCAATGGCCAGCAACCATCTGCTCACTCTGATCAACGATATCCTTGACATCTCCAAGGTCGAAAGCGGGAAACTGAACCTCAGCCCGCTGACCTTCTCCATCGTTGAGACGGTGGAAAACCTTGTGAACATGTCACAGCCGATGATCAAGGAAAAGAATATCGAGTTCAACTTCCGCACCAGCCGGATGGAAAAAGAGTATTTCTATGCAGACCAGCTTAGGCTGAATCAGATCTATATCAACATCCTTTCAAATGCCATCAAAAACACGGAGCCCGGCGGACGTGTCAGTGTGGATATGCGCGAGGATGAAAGCCAGATACCCGGCTGTATGCGGCTGACCTACAGAGTCTCTGATACCGGCATCGGCATGAGTCCGGAGTTTATGGCAAACATGTATCAGCCGTTTTCGCGCCAGACAGACAGCCGCGTAAACAGCATTCAGGGAACCGGACTAGGACTGGCCATCACAAAGCAGATGGTGGATCTGATGGGAGGTATCATCGACTGCCAGAGCGAGCAGGGTAAAGGAACGACCTTTACCGTGACACTGGATCTTCCCGTTGCAGACCGACAAAGGGAGGATATGGTGCTTGATCCGATGGATGTACTGGTCGTTGATGACGATGAGATCCTTCTGGAAACAGCAGTTGACACATTGGAGTCTCTCGGCGTAACCGCCGAACGTGCCGGAAGCGGACTGGAAGCGCTCGGCATGATCACGCGGCGGCATCAGGCGGGACGGGATTACAGTGTTGTGATCCTTGACTGGAAGATGCCGGATCTCGACGGCGTTGAAACAATCCACCGGATCCGTACGGAAATAGGCGCGAACACCCCCATTTTGCTTATTTCAGCTTATGACTGGTCGGACATTGAGGATGCTGCGAAAGAGGCAGGAGCAAACGGCTTTGTCAGCAAGCCGCTTTTCCGCTCCAAGCTGTATGATAAGATCAACGCGCTCCTTGGAACCGAGGCAAAGTCCGTTGAGCCGGAGAATGACTATTCCGACCTTGAGGGAATGAACATTCTCATTGCGGAAGACAATGATATCAACTGGGAGATCATTTCCGCCATGCTCGGTATGTTTGGGATCACTACAGAGCGCGCCGTAAACGGACGTATCTGTGTGGATAAAATAAGTAATGCAGCTGAAGGAAGCTATGC
>JAIKVS010000127.1 GCA_024685535.1 Oscillospiraceae bacterium
ATCGTTCCGCTGCAGGGGATGCTGCAGGCTATGGCGCCGAGAGCGGTGGATTTGCCGGCGCCGTTGGGACCGGCCATCATAAGCCATTCACCCTCATTCACGGTCACGCTGAATGAATCGAGCACTGCTGTTTTGCCGTAGCGTACAGTTATATCTCTTACTTCCAGCATACGATCACCTCCTCCTCGAATTATAGAAGATGATCACGAACACAACGGAACCCACTATGCTCGTTACAACGCCTATCGGAAGTTCTATCGGATCGAGGAGGATCCTTGCGGCAAGATCTGAGAGCATAAGGAACACGGCGCCCGCAAAAATGGATGCCGGCAGGAGCTTTTTATGGTTCGGTCCGGTGATCAGCCGCACCATATGAGGCGTTACGAGCCCGACGAAAGCTATCGTTCCGCCTATCGATACACATACTCCTATTATTACCGATACAGTTATCAGCACCGTCAGCTTCGTCTTCCTTATATCAACGCCTATGCTCCCGGCGTTTTCCTCTCCCACGGCAAAGGCGTTCAGCTCGCGGCTGAGACTCAGCAGGATGAAACTTCCGGCGGCAAGCGCGCAGAAGAGCACCGCGGCGTTTGTCATGGTGGAGCTCTGCAGGCTGCCCATTGTCCAGAATGTGATGCTGCGGATCTTTTCAGAGGAAAAAGTGATGATAACGTTCATCACGCTTGAGACGAACATTGAGAAAATAACGCCGACCAGGATTATGGTGTTTGTGGCAAGCGAGCCGTCAAGTCTGTATGCAAGGCCAAGGATTAGCAGCAGTGAGCCGAAAGCGAAGAGCACCGCCATCACCATCGTGCCTGCAAAGGGAAGCCCCGGAAATGATATGCCGAATGCAATGGCTATCACCGCCCCGAGCGATGCTCCGGACGAAACGCCGAGAGTGGAGCCGTCAGCAAGGGGGTTTTTCAGCAGTCCCTGCATTGCGGCTCCCGCTATGGATAGAGCAGCGCCGGTGAGAGCCACGCACAATACCCTCGGGATACGCACAGTCAGTATTATGGCACTGTATGTGCCGCTCTCCTGAGGAAGCCCCGCCAGTGCCGAACGTATGACTTTTATCGTGGTCCCCAGCGGGATATTAACGCTCCCTGCACAAACGCAAAGGCAGAAGACCGCTGCGGTTACAGCGGCGAACAGCAGGTATTCACTTATCCTGAAGCTCTCACGTCTTCTGCCCATGAAATTCTCCCAATAAGAGCATGAGGGAACGGAAATGTTCCCTCATACTTTGCTGTTATGATCAGGCTGCGGTATCCAGCACTGAGTATTCTGCAACGAAATCGTTGAGCTTAACAGTTCCGTCGGCAAGCCGCGGACCTGGTCTGGTGAGCTCATTGTCCTGCAGATTAAGAATGGCTTTGTTCTTCACGGCGGTCACGTTCTCCCAACCTGGACGGGAGAGGATCTCTTCGATCGGGGTGGGCCCTTCTCCGTAATACATGGTTATAGTTACTATGTAATCCGGATTTCTTTCTAGTACCTGCTCCTCGGAGATCTCGGCCCAGCCGTCCACGTCGCCGAAGCAGTTTTTAAGCCCTGCGAGCGCAGCGACCTCATCCATGAATGTGCCCTTGCCGGCGGTCCACAGGCCCCACTGGAGCGGAGAAACTTCAAAATATACGGTCTGTTCCCCGTTGCCGGCGGGTTTCGCACTTATGTCGTCGAACACCTTTTTCATGCCCTTAACGATCAGATCCGCTTCCTTGCTTTTACCGGTCAGAGTGCCGATAAGGCCGATGGATTCGTAAACGCCGCTGATGTCGGTTGCGAGAGTCACGGCCACGGGGATGCCTGCCTCCTCCAGTTTGCTTACGTCCTCGGGGGACTGGTCCATGCTGTTCATTATGACCAGGTCAGGCTCAAGAGCGATGATCTGTTCCACGTTGGTCTGGTAACCTGAATTTACCACGGTCACATTGGCAGCTTCTGCCGGCCAGTCGCAGTATTCGCCTTTTCCGACAACTGTGTCTCCCGCTCCTAAGGCATAGAGGATCTCACATTCTGCTGCGGTGAGGACGACGATCTTCTTTGCGGGAGCCGCCAGAGAGACCTCTCT
>JAIKVS010000139.1 GCA_024685535.1 Oscillospiraceae bacterium
CTTGTCGCTTTCGAATACACGGCCGACATCTATTGCCACCTGAGCTTCCTTATATCTGTCGGCAAGCTCTCTCAGATGCTTTGAATCGGTGCTGACTCCGATTATGGAGCTTATTCCCAGTTCCTCTTTCAGTACCTTTTCAATAGTCGTGGCAGCCTTGGATATTTCTTCGTGAGTATCCTTAGAATTAAGCGATTTGATAACGACTATATCAGTCTCGTTTATGTTCAGCACAAAATCCTTCTGCTTATCCGGGAACAGGCGCTGGATAGTCTCAACTGCAGCGACATCCGGCTTGTCGAGCTGACGCACAAGGATCACGCTTCTGGGCTCATCCGTCGCGAAATGAAGCTCCTTGGCTCTGACATATACATCACCGGGCAGGATATTATCAGAGATAATATTCTTAACAAAAGCTGCCTTGTTATGCTTCTCCTCATAGCTGTTCTTCGCTTCACTGAATGCGATCGCCGCTATGGCACTGAGCGCCTTGGAACCGGAATCGGAACCGTTGGCAAATGCATAAAATTCTGTCTTTCCGTTTTCTGCATTCAGCGGGCAATATGATCTCTGCGAGCTTGCGAAAGACTGTCCCGCATTTTTCTGAACAGCAGAGTCAAAGTCCTCGAGCTTGGTCCCGATTATGGACAGTTCGGTCGCCGCAACGACCAAACCTGTATCATCAGCCACACCGACGGGTCTGTCTAAGGAATCTTTCATCTGAACGACAACATTCTGGAAAATTCTTCCGGACATAAGCAGCCTCCTGTTTATATCTGCGAAAATCGCAATTATTTATATAGCAAAACAACCATATATGTATAACTCAGTTTTGAATATAATAACTCGATTTTATGTAATTTTCAATAGAAATGTTGCTTCGTTTTTGTGGAATATTTAAGCTTTATTGTGTTATCGCTCAAAAAACACCCGAAAAAACAGTCATTTTTTCATCTAATTGCCATTGAATATTTTGCACAATTCACTATTATCAAGTTCTCTGTATTCACCGCTCTTCAGATCTTCCGGAAGGATCAGGCCACCTACTGAGAGCCTTTTCAGCACTCTGACAGGTTTGCCTCTGGAAGCCAGCATTCTCTTCACCTGATGGTATTTGCCTTCAAAGACGGTTACAAGACAGCTGCAGTCCTCCTTAAGCTCAAGCCGCGCGGGCAGGCATCTTGTCCCGTCACCCAGCATGAGCCCTTCTGAAAAAGCTTTGACGTCGTCATCATTGGGTATCCCATCCACTTCAGCATAATAAACTTTACTGATAGCAGAAGACGGTGAGATGATTTTGTGGGAAAAATCCCCGTCATTTGTAAGCAGAAGCAGGCCTTCAGTATCCTTGTCAAGCCTGCCTACCGGAAACAGGCCAAGATTTCTGTCGCGTACGGAGAGAAGATCAAGTACCGTTTGCTGTTTCCTGTCTTCAGTTACTGACAGAACTCCTGCTGGTTTATTCATAATGAAGTATCTGAATCTGGATATATCGATCAGCTCTCCATCGAATCGTACTTCACTGTTCTCTCTATCTATTTTTTCTTCAGGCGATTGGACTGGCTTTCCGTCTACCATCACCCTGCCGTCCCTGATCAGTTTTTTTGCTTCACTTCGGCTAGCGACCCCGGATCCAGTCAGGATCTTATCGAGACGTTCTTTCAAATCCATCACCTGCCGTTATATTTTGTTATGCAGTATACCACTCAGACATATATAATGTGTGAACCTTAAATTAAGAATAAAGGTTATTGTAAAACATAGTTTAACTGTTATAATATTACAGAATCAGAATTCAAGAGGTATTACCCATGATTATAAACATAAAAAAAATAGAGCCTGCCGCTGTTATTCCCAGCTCCGGGTCCCGGTTTTCAGCGGGATATGATCTTTACGCCTGTCTGGACTCCCCTGTTACGATCCATCCGCACCAGACTCAGAAAGTTGGGACAGGACTCTCAATAGAGATACCTGAAGGATATTTCGGAGCCATATTTGCAAGATCGGGACTTGCTTCAAAAAGCGGCATTAGACCCGCAAACTGCGTCGGTGTGTGTGACAGCGATTACAGGGGCGAATACATAGTTCCCCTGCACAACGATACCGAAGAAGACTATACTATCCATCATGGTGACAGGATAGCGCAGCTTATCGTAATGCCGTATCTCCAGGTAGAGTTCAACGAGGTTACTGAGCTTACGCAGACTGACCGGGGAAAGCGCGGTTTCGGCTCGACCGGAAAGTAAAAAGATGAGGACCGGCATCAAAGCCGGTCCTCACTGTTTTATTTAAATATCTTTGCTATCGGACTGTCCGCAGAAAGTATAAGCGTTTTTTCTTCACCGGTCATCGATTCACTCAGAGCATCCAGTGCTATCATGAATGTATAGAATTCCGCTTCCTCATCGGAATCATAGACTTCGGAGAGGATCCTCATATACTCGGCATCCCCTTCAGCTCTCAGAGACTGTGCCTCTGCCTCAGCTTCGGAAAGGATTATCTCCACCTTCTTATCGGCCTCATTCCTAATCCTTTTTGCCTCGGCATTCCCTTCGGCAGTGTAGGACGCAGCAATGTTGTTTCTCTCAGAGATCATACGCGTATATACAGCATCCTTATTGTCATCAGGAAGGTCGAGCGTTTTTGTCTCAACCGCGAAAACAGTTATTCCATATCTGTCAAAGCTCGAACCGATATTTTCCATCACCAGCTGTACAACTTTTCCGTCTCTTCCGGAGATGATCGTCTCCTGTTTCTGAGATGAAATGACAGTTTTAAGCGCATTGTAAACTATAGCGTTTATTCTGCTCTCGGCATTGCTGACGCTTCCTGAAAGAGACTCTATGAAAAGTCTTGGGTCGTCAATTTTCCAGAGTGCAAATGAGTCCAGCACCATTGAGTGCTTATCCGCAGTGATAACGTCGCTGATCGGCAGGTCATAGAGAAGCACCGTATTAGGGAGCTTTGTCACAGTGTTAATAAATGGAATCTTGAAATAAAGGCCAGGCGTCTCCTTTACGTCCGTGACCGCGCCGAATTCCCAGACGACTCCGTACTCATTTTTCTGTACTACAAACAAGGAGTTCGCTGCAATGATTACCAGAAGCACCAGTATTATGAGCGTGACTATCAGTCCGATTCCGCCCTTTTTATTTGTTTTATCCATTGTCTGCATCCTCCTTTCATCCTGCAAATTCATCCAGCGGGAGTACCGTCTGTACCTTTGTGCCGTCATCGCCCATGATAATTATCTTCATACCCGGGAAGATATCGGAGACAGTCTCATAGAAAAGACGCTGCCTTGTAATCGCAGGATATTTTGAATACTCTTCATAAAGCTGCGAGAATCTTGAAGCCTGTCCGTTTGCTGCATTGATGCGCGCAGTCTTATATGCCTCCGCCTTCTGAAGCACTTCATCCGCATCAGCATGCGCAGCCGGAACTACTTCGTTCGCATACTTCTTGGCATTGTTTGTCGCAGTCTCCGCATCCTGCTTAGCTGTTTCTACGGCTTTGAATGCTTCCTGAACCTGCACTGTAGGAGGCTCCGCGTCCTGAATAGTGATACTTACAAGAGTGAGGCCTATATCCTCTTTTTCAAGCCTTGCAAGGATCTTGTCCTTTATCGCAGCCTGAATCTCGCTTTTGCCGGTGGTTATTACATCATCCACTTTATACAGACCTATCGTGTCGCGGATATACGACTGGCAAAGCATCTTCAGTATACCGACAGGCTCCTCCGAGCTGTATAGATACTTTACGGGATCTGTTACACGATATTCAACATAGAAGTCAACATCAACGAAATTATAGTCGACAGTGATCATAACAGCCTCAGATACCAGCGTTGCATTGGTCTTGATATCATAGCCTATTGCGAAGCCCTTGGTTGCCTTCGAGACAATCTTCTTCTGCTGGATAAAAGGAACCTTGAATTTGAGCCCCGGCGTTGAAACCACAGTAGGCTTGCCGAAAGTCGTTATAACGGCATATTCATCCTCATTCAGTTCATAGAAAGAGTTGAACAGGAGCATCACTGCAACCATAACGATAACAGCAATTACAATGATCGTATTTCTCTTTCCTGGATCAAGTACGGGTTTCTTCCTCACGAAGGAACGTCTGTTGGTATTCTCGTCCATTTATTGTTCTCCTTTCTTTTTATCTCATTGGCGGCATGCCGTATTTTGCGAGAGCCGAGTTCTTAAATTCCGGAAAATATGTAACATCACGCTCCACCCATTCCGGGTCAGGATAGGATGCGGCTGTAGTGCTGTCCTGAAATTCTATCTCCAGATAGGCAAGTCCGGAAAACTCTCCCTCAAACACATCTATTTCATATATGAGACCGTCATTCACCCTGCGGACATAGCGCGTCTTGCTGATGACATTACCTCTGGCATTCTCCATCAGCTGATGGTACTCTTCCTTTGTGATCTGCGTCTCATATTCATTTTTAGCAAGTTCTGGATCAAATCCATGTGCTTTTGTCTTCACAGTAAGAAGAAATACTCTTCCCCGGTCAACGTTCCTTATTCTTATCGTCGGACTGAAGGAGACATAAGCCTGCTCAATATGGACCTTTTCACATGAGTCAAGATCAAACGGGACCTTTTCTGTTTTTATCAGCCATTTTCTCTCTATTTCCATATTCATCTCCCCTGATGAGATTATATTATTAAATCTGTTTATGATAACCGGAAACATCAAGGAAATAAACCGCCTTATTTCTTCAAGATCGGTGAAATAACATCTTCTGATTATTATATATCATTCAGCCGCTCGTTGACTTGTGGCGTTCCATGCGATAGAATCACAACAGAAAGCTGAGGTATCGACATGGCTAAATTATATTTCAAATACGGTGCAATGGGTTCAAGCAAAACTGCTCAGGCGCTGATAACTAAATTCAATTATGAAGAGCGCGGGATGAGCGTCTGGCTCATCAAGCCATCAACAGATGACCGTGACGGGGCAAATATAATCCGTTCCAGAATAGGTTTGGAATCTGAAGCTGAAATAATCGGACCTGATGATGACATCTGCAGTCTATATTATCCTCGCGGCAGAAAAGATGTTATAATTTCTGATGAGAGCCAGTTCTTTACTCCGCAGCATATTGAGCAGCTCAGGAAACTGGTGGATGAAGAGGATATACCCGTATTGTGCTTCGGGCTCAGAACAGACTTCCAGACAAAACTCTTCCCCGGATCTCAGCGGCTCTTTGAGCTTGCCGATTCCATCACCGAGATCAAGACTATCTGCGCCTGCGGATCCAAAGCCACGGTAAATGCCAGGATAGGCGCGGACGGTATGATAGTTACTGAAGGCGAGCAGGTTATGCTTGGCGGTAATGATTCATATGTTGCTATGTGTCATGCATGTTGGAAGAAACGTATAAAACTCGAAAAAAGTCTTAGAAATCAGATACGCATTGATCTGTAATGCCTTACTGAACAAGTCAAAGGAGCCCCCGATAGAATCAGGGGCTCCTTTTATTGTGCGTTTCAGCCGTTGAGTGCGGAATTGACAGCGACAGCAACTGCAACAGTTGCACCGACCATTGGGTTATTACCCATGCCGAGGAATCCCATCATTTCAACGTGCGCAGGAACGGATGAGGAGCCTGCGAACTGAGCATCGGAATGCATGCGCCCCATTGTATCGGTCATGCCGTAGGAAGCAGGTCCTGCAGCCATATTGTCCGGGTGGAGCGTACGGCCTGTGCCGCCGCCAGAAGCGACTGAGAAATACTTCTTGCCCTGCTCAACACATTCTTTTTTGTATGTGCCGGCAACAGGATGCTGAAAGCGTGTCGGGTTGGTGGAGTTACCGGTGATGGAGACATCCACACCCTCCTTGTGCATGATTGCAACGCCCTCACGGACATCGTCTGCGCCATAGCAGCGCACGTTTGCACGCTCCCCGTCGGAATATGCAATCTCATTGACTATCTTAAGCTCACCGGTGAAATAATCAAACTGAGTCTGAACATATGTAAAACCGTTAATTCTGGAGATTATCTGGGCGGCGTCTTTTCCTAAGCCGTTCAGTATAACGCGGAGAGGCTGTTTGCGTGCCTTGTTGGCATTCTTAACTATTCCGATAGCCCCTTCCGCTGCAGCAAATGATTCATGGCCGGCAAGGAATGCGAAGCACTTCGTCTCGTCACTGAGCAGCATGGCGCCAAGATTTCCATGTCCGAGTCCCACTTTGCGATCCTCAGCAACTGATCCGTCAAGGCAGAAGCTCTGCAGGCCAACGCCGATAAGCTTTGCGACTTCAGCAGCGGTCTTTGCACCGGATCTGATAGCAATGGCTGCGCCAACGCAATAGGCCCATTTCACGTTTTCAAAGCAGATAGGCTGAATACCAGCTGCGATCTCATAGGGATCAAATCCTTTTTCCTTGCAGATCTCTCTGCATTCCTCAACGGAACCTATACCGTACTGAGCGAGGACACCGTTGATTTTGTCAATTCTTCTGTCGTAGTTTTCAAACAAAGCCATTATTATGTCCTCCTTTTATCATTCACGGCGCGGATCGATATACTTGGCTGCTGCATCCCACTGTCCGTAATGGCCTGTGGCTTTTTTGAGCGCTTCATTCGCGTCATCGCCTTTTTTGATGAAGTCCATCATCTTTCCGAGAGAAACGAATTCATAGCCTATGATCTCATCAGCGTCGTTGAGAGCGATACGTGTAACATAGCCTTCTGTAAGCTCAAGGTAACGTGGTCCTTTTTCCTTTGTGGCAAACATAGTGCCAACCTGGGAACGGAGACCTTTGCCGAGATCTTCAAGAGAAGCGCCAATGGAAAGGCCGTCTTCAGAAAACGCGGACTGAGTGCGCCCGTATACTATCTGGAGGAAAAGCTCTCTCATGGCGGTATTGATAGCATCGCAGACAAGGTCGGTATTAAGTGCTTCAAGAATGGTTTTCCCAATCAGGATCTCAGATGCCATAGCTGCAGAATGGGTCATGCCTGAGCAGCCGAGCGTCTCGACGAGAGCTTCTTCTATGATACCGTTCTTAACGTTGAGTGTAAGCTTGCAGGCACCCTGCTGAGGAGCACACCAGCCCACACCGTGTGTAAAACCGGAAATGTCGGAAAGCTCTTTTGCCTGGATCCATTTCCCCTCTTCGGGAATGGGCGCCGGCCCGTGATATGCGCCTTTGGCAACAGGGCACATATTTTTAACTTCTGTAGTATAAGTCATAACTGTTTCCCTTCTATTTTAAATTATTTACTTGATAAGTGATTCCCCGGTCATCTCTGCCGGCTGTTCAAGGCCCATCAGCTGCAGTATCGTGGGAGCAATGTCAGCAAGCCTTCCGTCTTTGAGGGTGATCCCCTCTTTGCAAACAACAAAGGGGACAGGATTTGTTGTATGGGCGGTATTGACTTTGCCGCTTTCATCGAACATGCAGTCTGCATTGCCGTGATCCGCAGTGATGAGCAGAACTACATCATCATGTTTTTTGATCTCTGCAGCTATCCTGCCGATGCAGTCGTCAACTGTTTCAACTGCCTTGATCGCTGCATCCGTAATTCCTGTGTGACCTACCATGTCGCAGTTTGCGAAGTTGCAGACTATAAGGTCATATTTTTCAGAGCTTATAGCTTCCACAAGCTTATCGCAGACTTTATAGGCGCTCATTTGCGGAACAAGGTCATATGTTGCAAATTCTTTGGGAGACGGTACGAGACATCTCTCTTCGCCCTCAGTCTGTTTTTCCACGCCGCCGTTAAAGAAGAAAGTCACATGAGCGTATTTTTCCGTTTCAGCAACGCGGAACTGCTTCAGACCGTGTGCACTGACAAAATCGCCCAATGTGTTTTCAATTGTTTCGGGAGGATATGCGATAGGTAGTGTGAGTGCCTCATCATACTGGGCTGTGCAGACATAGGAAAGCGGAAATACCGTCTTTTTTCTGTTAAATCCGTCAAAATCCGGCAGATTGAGAGCCCAGGTCATTTCCCTTGCCCTGTCCGGCCTGAAGTTCATGAATATAACGCTGTCACCCTGATTGATAACTCCCTCAGGGCATACAACGACAGGTTTAACGAATTCATCGGTAACATCCTGCTCATAGCTTGACTTTACAGCATGCACGGGATCGGGATCGGATATCCCTTCACCGCAGACAATGGCATTATAGCCTTCTTCAACACGTTCCCAGCGCTTGTCTCTGTCCATCCCGTAGAAACGGCCTTGAATCGTGGCTATTCGGGCATTGCCGAGCTCTTTGCACTTATTATCGAGCATCTCGACGAATCCGGCTCCGCTCCTTGGATCAACATCTCTTCCATCGAGGAAACAATGGACAAACACCTTCTCAAGTCCGCATTTCTTTGCCATATCAAGTATTCCGAAGATATGACGGATATGACTGTGAACTCCTCCGTCGGAGAGAAGTCCCATGATATGGAGAGCTTTTCCGCCGGCAAGGGCATCATCCATTGCCTTGATATAGACTTTGTTCTCAAAGAACTTCCCATTCTCTATTTCCATTGTCATCTTGGGAAGTATCTGGAAAACAACACGGCCAGCTCCGATATTCGTATGTCCGACCTCTGAATTGCCCATCTGGCCTTCCGGAAGTCCCACATCGAGTCCGGATGCGATTAGCTGAGATCTGGGATTCGAAGCAAAGAGTTTATCTATATTCGGAGTTTTTGCAACATATACGGCGTTTCCCGGAGAAGGCGGCGCAATGCCGAAACCATCCAGGATGACCAGTACTGCTTTTTTTGTCATATAGTTTCCTCTGAATTATTCTTCCGCCGTAGCTTTAACGATAGTCGCAAAATCAGCAGGTTTGAGAGACGCGCCGCCGATGAGTCCGCCGTCGATATCAGGCTGTGCAAGAAGTTCAGCAGCATTCTTTGCATTCATGCTTCCGCCGTAGAGGATACTGACAGTGCGTGCGACTCTTGCGCCGTAGATTTTGCGAATGACAGCTCGTATGCCCTCGCAGACTTCCTGGGCCTGCGCTGAAGTAGCGGTCTTACCGGTACCGATTGCCCAGATCGGCTCATAGGCAATAACACAGTGGCGGATCTGAGAAGCATCGATGCCATTAAGTGCCGCCTTGACCTGATATGCAACATATTCCATGGTCAGATCCATCTCTCTCTGTTCAAGGCTCTCACCTACGCAGATTATCGGGTAAATCCCCTTTTCAAGAAGGATCTTTGCCTTTGTATTGATCAGCATATCATCCTCACCATGATACTGACGGCGCTCAGAGTGGCCGACAATGCAGTACTTAGCTCCCGCATCGAGCAGCTGAGCAGCAGAAACCTCTCCGGTATATGCGCCTTTTTCGAACTTTGAAACATCCTGACCGCCGGCGGCTATCTTTAATTCCTTACCCGCCTTAACCATAGCTGGGATCATAACAGCGGGAGTGCACAGCACAACGTCACACGACTTGCTCTTTGTCATATTCTCCTTGAGCTGCTCAATAAAGGGCTTGACCTCGGAGGCAAGCATATTCATCTTCCAGTTACCTGCGATAATAGTTTTGCGATATCTTTTATTCATCTTTTTTACCTCTTATGAACTACCTCAAAATTTATATAAAAATATTTTAAATATTGTAAAAATTATAATGCCGGGAAAAAGCGCCAAATAGTAATCTTACTTGTCAAGCAGGCATGCGACGCCCGGGAGTTCCTTGCCTTCAAGGAATTCAAGCGAAGCTCCGCCGCCTGTTGAGATATGGGTTATCTTATCTGCAAAGCCCAGCTTCTCAACGGCTGCCGCGCTGTCTCCTCCTCCGACTATCGTGATTGCACCGGATTCCGCAAGTGCCTTTGCCATTGCCTTAGTGCCGTTAGCAAACTTGTCGAACTCAAAAACGCCCATTGGTCCGTTCCATACTATGGTACCGGCACCTGCTACTGCCTGAGAAAACAGTTCCACAGTCTTCGGTCCTATATCCATTCCCATCAAATCAGCGGGGATATCTCCTTCACACAGGACAGGCTCAGCATCAGCTGAAAACTCGGCTGCGCAGATGTTATCGACAGGAAGCAGGAAGTTCACTCCCTTTTCGGCAGCTTTCCTGATCATATCGCTGGCATAATCTATGCGGTCAGCCTCAAGGAGTGATTTACCTACTTCGAATCCCTGGGCTTTCTTGAATGTATAAGCCATACCTCCGCCGATGATTATTGTGTCGGCCTTTTCGAGAAGGTTGTTTATAACATTGATCTTATCGGAAACTTTAGCTCCGCCGAGAACGGCAACGAACGGGCGCTTTGGATCATCAAGAGCCTTGCCCATTATGCTCAGTTCCTTATCGACCAGCAGTCCGGAATATGCCGGAAGGTAATCAGCAACTCCGGCAGTAGAAGCATGTGCTCTGTGAACTGTTCCAAAAGCATCGGAAACAAATATCTCTGCCATATCTGCCAGTTCCTTTGCAAAGGCAGGATCGTTCTTGGTCTCACCTTTATTAAAGCGGAGGTTTTCAAGAAGCATGATCTGGCCGGGCTGAAGAGCAGCGGCCTTGGCTTTCGCATCAACACCTACAGTATCCGCCGCAAAAATAACTTCCTGTCCGAGCAGATCGCTGAGGTGCTTGGCTACAGGTGCCAGCGTGAGTTTCTTAAGTGATTTCTCCCAGGATTCACGCGTGACTTCCGCCTCGCTCTTTCCCTTTTCGACCTGCTTTTTCACATAGCTTTCGAATGTTGCAACAGGCTTTCCGAGGTGCGAGCAGGCAATTACGGCTGCACCATTATCCAGAAGATACCTGATCGTAGGAAGGGCGGCCACAATGCGCTTATCACTGGTGATCTCGCCTGTCACCTTATCCTGAGGGACATTGAAGTCGCAGCGCAAAAGAACTTTTTTCCCTGCCACTGGAGCATCATAAACTGTTTTTTTGCTGTAGTTCATAATATATCCTCCTATAAATAATAAACATTTTTTATCGTACAAGCATTGAACCTGTATTAAGCAAACCCGGAAACCCCTGCTGTCTCAGTGCCTCATATGCAAGCACTGCAACAGAGTTCGACAGATTGAGGCTTCTTGCTTCTTCGATCATAGGAATCCTGATGCATGAATCTCTGTATTTCTCTCTGAGCCATTCCGGAAGGCCTGCAGTCTCTTTTCCGAACATGAGCGTTACATCTCCGAAAAGATCGGCCTCAGCGTAAGAGCGCGGTGCCTTGGTCGTTGCAAGGAAGAGTTTGTCATCTCCCATTTTGGAGAAGTACTCATCAAGATTATCATACACAGTGATCTCCACCAGATGCCAGTAATCGAGGCCGCATCTTTTAACCATTTTGTCGGATATATCGAAGCCGAGCGGCTTTACCAGATGGAGCCTCGCTCCGGTCGCTGCGCAGGTCCTTGCTATGGCTCCTGTATTATGCGGGATCTCCGGCTCAACAAGTACGATATCTACCATCAGAAAAGTACCATAATCTTTAGAAATAACTGTAATTTGCCAAAGTTTATTGTACCACGATTGACGGAAATTTCACTATCTTTTTTATTAAAAAATCACATTTCTTGCATATTAAACAAATCGGGTCTATAATCTCTGCATATTATTCGTGATTTATGGCTGTGATGCACGAAAAAGCTGTTTTATCATGTTTTTCAGGCGATTTTGCAGTAATGAGTGAGTTGTTGGAAACAATAGAATATATCTGCCGTGACTGTCCCAGGCAGTGCGGTGTCTTAAGGAATACAGAGAATAAATGCGGATACTGCAGAAGCTATTCTCTGCCTTCAGTAGTCCGTGCTGCCCCCCATTTCGGGGAAGAACCCTGCATAAGCGGTACGAGAGGTTCAGGAGCTGTTTTTTTCTCCGGATGCAATCTTGGCTGTGTTTACTGCCAGAACCGGGAGATAAGCCGCGAAGCCTGCGGCAAAATCTTAGGTCCGGAAGAACTTGGAGACGTTATATTAAGACTTGCCGATACGGGAGTTCACAACATCAACCTCGTTACCGCGACGCATTTTACGAGAATGGTCGCTAAAACACTGGAAAAGATCTCACTCAGTATTCCCGTTGTATGGAACAGTTCCGGGTATGAAAATGCTGAAACATTGAGAATGCTTGACGGACTTGTTCAAATATATATGCCGGATATAAAATACCTCAGATCCGATCTTGCTTTGCGCTACTCAGCTGCGAAAGACTATCCCGAAACCGCTAAGAATGCACTGTCTGAAATGTTCCGCCAGACAGGCCGATACGTACTCGATGAAAATGGCCTGATGAAGCGGGGACTTCTCATCCGCCACCTTATATTGCCCGGCGCTGAGCTCAACACAATGGATGTAATTGACTATGTTTCAGAATCTTTCCCTGAAGACAGCGTGATCTTTTCGCTTATGAGCCAGTATACACCAATACCTGGTCTGTCGGGTTTTCCCGAACTAGAAGCCGGTATCGATGCCGAGCTGAACGACAGAATGTGTTCTTATCTCAGGAAAAGCAGCATAACTGCCGGCTACTGGCAGGAGATATCTTCCGCCACTGAAGAGCTTCTCCCCTCTTTTGACCTGACAGGCGTATGAATCATCTTGACAATAACATTATTTACAGCGATAATCTGAATCAGTTATTTCAAATAATAATATAATTAATGAGGTGTGCTATGAATTACAATGAGCTCCATGCCGCTGCGAACGGTCAGGTCGGGCCTTTCTGCAAAAATTGTCCTGTTTGCAACGGACGTGCATGCGCCAACACCATGCCAGGTCCCGGGTGCAAATATCCCGGAAGCACTGCAGCAAGAAACTATGAAAAATGGCAGGAAGTCTTTGTTAACATGGATACGCTCTGCCCTAACGTCGAACCCGATATATCATTCGAGCTTTTCGGCCATGTATTCTCCGCACCGGTTTTCGCGGCGCCTATAGGCGCACTTAAAATGCACTATGGCCAGAAATATGCTGACCAGGAATACAATACCATTCTCGTAAAGCAGACCGCGGAATGCGGCATTGCCGCCTTCACGGGCGATGGCGTAGATCCGGACGTCATGATATCCGCCTCTAAGAACATGAGTGAAGTCGGCGGGATAGGAATCCCGACAATAAAACCATGGAACAAGGAGTTTATTTTTGAAAAGCTCGATATTCTGAATACTCGCGGCATCTTTGCTGCCGCCATGGATATTGACGGGGCCGGACTTCCCTTCCTTAAGGCTATGAACCCCAACGCCGGAAGCAAATCCGTTGAGGAAATGCGTGAGATCATAAGCTATGCTGATATGCCTTTCATTATCAAGGGCATCATGACCGCCAAAGGCGCTGTTAAAGCATATGAAGCCGGTGCAAAAGCAATTGTAGTATCCAACCACGGCGGCAGAGTTCAGGGCGGCGTGCCTTCCACCTGCGAGGTGCTTCCGGAAATAGTTGAGGCTGTTAAGGGAAAGCTCACAATATTTGTGGACGGCGGCATACGTTCAGGAGTTGATGTATTCAGAGCGATTGCGCTCGGCGCTGATGCAGTCCTCATAGGCAGGCCTTTTGTAAATGCCATATATGGAAGCGCTGAGGAAGGCGTTAAGGTATATCTTGACAAAATATGCGCAGAGCTGAAAGATACGATGAGGATGTGCGGAGCGGCGACCCTGAAGGATATCGATT
>JAIKVS010000143.1 GCA_024685535.1 Oscillospiraceae bacterium
GCCTGTCATCGCACACCTCGACCGCTACTGCAGACTGCTGAATGATTTTACGCTGTTTGACCAGCTTGCCGGCAGAAGAATGCTGATTCAGGTCAATGCTTCCTTCTTTCTCCATAAAGATACCGAAGACTTTGCCATAGAGATGCTGAGGAGAGGTATGTTCCAGCTTTTGGGGTCGGATTGTCACAATACCACAACAAGGCCGCCATCTTTTGGGGCCGCAGCAGCTAAAATTCGTGAAAAAAACTGCTCAAAGGATCTTGCAAAACTCAACGCGGTAGCGTATAATATGTTATCACTTAGATAGTATCACTGTTTAAGGATTGTCTGGATTATTTTAGGAGGTATTACCATGAAAAAGTTTGTATGCATACTCCTTGCACTTGTTATGGCGTTTGCTCTCAGCGTAAGCGCATTCGCAGCCGATGAAGCTACAGTTACCGCCAAGAAGGCTGACGGCACTGAAATCAGCAAGCCTGCGAGCGAAGTTGTCAAAACGGTTGAGGAAGGCCTTGCTGAGCTTAAGGAAATTGATGCTGACAGAGCTGCTAAGCTGGAACAGTTCTTCACAGACTGGGAAAAGAATGAAGACGTTACTGTAATTGCAAAAGGTATTGTCTGCTTTGACGGTGCTTTTGAGGAAGCTGAAGGCGATGAGATCGAAGTTCCCCTGTCTGCAGCCGGTTTAAAAGCTGACAACCAGTACGGCGTCACCCTGAGCACCGGCACATCGAAACTCTTTGACTGCAAAGAAGACGGTACAGTCGTTGTCGCTTTCCCGAAGGATGCAGATTATATCGGTTATGTTATCACAGCCGAGAAAGTTGAAACTTTTGAGGGCACAATGATTATCACCACTTCTGGCGGCAACACGGGCAGCCCTGTAGTTGAGAAAGAAGAGCCTTGACCAAGCGGCCTGAGCAGGTGCTTACAGAAAAACGTTAATAATGTGAACCCGGGCTTTCTTTGAGAGTCCGGGGTTTTTTTAAGGATATTATCTGAACAAAATGGATCACAGAAAAACAGAAAAACAGAAAAAGAACCAGATCCTCCTGAGTATACTGACTCTGATATTGATTTCTGCGCTGGGGGCTGCTGTATTTATAGCCCAGAGGCAGGCGGACAGCGAAGTGATTCCCGAGGCAGGAACATCATGGAATGCGGATCACAGCAAGGAGTATATCGTCTATCAGGATAAACAATATCCTGTTATCCGGCGTCTCTCCACGCTTTTGCTGATCGGCACGGACAATTTTGCCGAGGAAGAAGATCAGCTTCTGAGCGGAGGGCTTCGTAACCGTGCCCTGGCAGACTTTCTGGTTGTTCTTGTGTTTGACCATGAGAAAAAGACAGTTACACCCTTTCAGTTCAACAGGGATACCATCTGTGAGGTTCCCTGGCTGGATGCAGACGGAAAAACCGGCGGATGGAAGAGTGAGCATCTCACCTATGCCCATTCATACGGTTCAGGCAAAGAGGACAGCTGTGAAAACACTGTCGCCGCTGTGCGGAAGCTGATCTGGAACGCACCGGTGGATCACTACTATGCTTTTACAATGGATGCTGTTCCTGTATTGAATGATCTTGTGGGAGGCGTAACCGTTAAGCTGGATGAGGATATTCCCGGTCTAGGTGCAAAGTATTTGAAAGGTGCTGAAATTACGCTGAAAGGCGCTGAGGCTCTGCGCTTCATCCGCTACAGGGAACACAGCGGCGGCAGCAACCTCTTCCGTATGCAGCGGCACAGGCAATATCTCTCCGCCTTTCTGGAAACTGCAAAAGCAAGTGTTGCAAAGAATCAGGACCTGGTTGTGGATGCCTTCAAAATGGTTGACCCCTTCATCTGCACAAATATGACCGTAAACAGCCTTTCCGAAATGGTGGACCAGCTTTGCAGCTATGAGATGATGGACGTCGTGACGCCTGCCGGTGTTATCAAACTCGGGGAAAAGTACTATGAATTCCATCCATATGAAGACTCTCTGTGGAATTGCGTTTATACTGCCTACTGCAGGAAGTAACATCACAGATATGAATCGCGGCACTGCAGTGCCGCGATTTCCGGATGATCCTCCAAAATAACAGACGGACATTCCGTAAGACATATTATTATACTAAAATGACCGCGGATAACGGAAAGGAAAGATCTGATTATGCACACTCTGAAAAAACTGACTGCTCTGTTCTGTCTAACAGTGCTGGTGCTGAGCATGATACCGTCGTCCTATGCTGCATCCGGATACAAGGTAAAACACTGGACAGACGTAAACGATGACGAGACTACAAATTATTATTACGTATATCAGGGTGCTCTGGATCCGATGTATGCGCCGACTTTTTATTGTGAAGGAGGCGATTACTACACAAATATCTATACAGGGTGGGATGTGGTGATCAGCTTTTACCGCCAGTATGACGGCGCTTCTCCGGAACAAGCAGCGGCACTTTGCAGCTATCTGACTTCCCACTCCGATAATAAGTACAGCAGTGCTGGCTATTATTATTTCACGGATGACGATTTCATCACTTCTATCTATGTCTGGTTTATAGACGGCTGGGATGTATACGACTCGAACCTGGATATTCAGGATCTCTGGGACCGCGAATTCTGGATGAATCGCGATGCTGTCGGACTGTATCTGGAATATCTCGGATACGGCCGGAGTGACAGC
>JAIKVS010000163.1 GCA_024685535.1 Oscillospiraceae bacterium
CACCGGTATAGATATTGCCTGTACGTCTGTATGTATATGTTCCTATTATGCTGTAAATCAGAATCTGAGGTACGAAAAGGATCAGCAGTGACATGAAAGGTCCGCCGAAGGTAAAGCCGAAAAGCAGATCTGCTCCGGGACCCGCACCCGCGAAGAATGGGATATATTCGAGAAGAACTATTAGCAGCCCCCCGCCGGTAAGCATAAGCATATTCGGGAGCCAGGCTGCAATGAAAGCTCCAAAGCCTTTTTTGTAGATTGATTTCCTGCGGGAGTATGCGATCGCGTTACTGTAACTCAAAATGAAGAACATCATATACACTATGATATAAACGCCGAACTGACCGAGCCTGAGTTTAGTGAATGGCTTGAATAAAGGCCAAATAAATCTGAAGTCGAGCTCGAATACGGCTGTGAAAACGGTAGTTAGGATATATACCACCCCAGTCATGCAAACAGTGAGCAGGAGGGAACTGGTCAGGCCGCCCCATGAAACCCTGTCTGGAGCAGTACATGAACCCAAGCCACGATTAAAGAGGCTGGCATCGATGCCTTTTTTCTTTTCAGATGATCTTTGAATGATGGCCATGATGATCATAATTATAATAAACAGTCCGAAATACGAGAGAAATCCGTTGCCGACAGTCATCCTGAATATACTCTCAGGAAGAGGCAGCAGACCATGGCCCAGCTGTGTCATGAAGGGATAGCTTAACCCTGACAGCAATATTGTTATAACAGCGCCTTTCCACCATTTGCCTGCTGGTTTAACGCTTGCTTCAGGCGGAAGAGGCATTGCTGCGGGGGAGAAAAGAGGAAGAGTGAGCAGCATCTCCATGAGAGGAAGCATTGCCGCAAGAACTAAAAGCATTGCTGCCATTACAAGGTATTCTTTGATCATGGCTACCTGAGCATAAGGACTTAAGCTGAATTGTATACCGAACGATGAGGCGAACCAGTCGAGCGCCGTCGCCAGACCCTGCTTATTATGGGTGGTCAGGCGATGGTTTGTGTTGAGCAGTTCTATTCTGCGTGCACTGCCGTCTTCAAAGCTGCCGAAGGTTTTGTTCCATGCTGCACTGGCTGAATCAGTACCCAGAAACTCCGTTCGGAGATCTGACCTGAGCAGACTGTCATCCACTGTCATCTTATAGTCTCTGAAATAACTGAATTCATCGTATTTTGCCTGCAACAGCAGAACATTGCTGAAGTGGATTGAAGGATCGTATACGCTGTTTCTGAAAAGCTCGCCGCACTGCAATACTGTTGCCTTTGGCTCTATGTCAGTTCCGGAATATGCAGCAGCTACAGTCCAGGAAGACCATGTGCCCATAGAATGGCCGCTCACTGCCATTTTTGAACTGTCGGTGAAAGGAAGATCAGCAAGGAGCGCATAGGCATATACACCGCCGACGGAGCTGTCTGTTATGGAAAGCCCATTGCTGCCTTTACTGTAATGGTCGTTGAAAAAGCTGAGGTTTGAAAAGTTCATCATCAGCTTATAGCGGTTTGCACCTCCTATCTGTACATAGGTGCCGGCCGTCTCACTGTCGTTGCCGTAGTTCACGGTGACCTTATGATCGACATATCCGCGGTTCATAAGACCTATGTCAGTACTGCCATGCCCGTATTCATCCAGAGCCATCACGACAACGCCGCGCCTTGCCAGCTCTATAGAATATGCGGCACATGTCTCGGCATCATTCTGATAACCGTGCAGGAGAAGTACTGCGGGAGCGGGAGAATCTGCCGTCGCGGAAAGGGGGACATACAGCTTGTAGGAAAGTCTGCCGAGATCGGTATCAACGTACTCTCTGCTGATCCTTACTTTTCCCTTGTCAGTCTGGATGATGTTTGCAGAGAGCATGCACAGGAAGATCAGCACCAACAGAACTGCGAATATAACGACTTGCTTCCTGCTTCGTACATTTGACATATGTTTGCCTCCTTATCAAGTTTTTTGACGCAATTATGCACTTATTTTATAATTAACGGCTAGTTTTGGCAATTATTTCAGGAGTTTTGACATAGACAAAATCACGTTCTGATATTTATATAAAATGACGAATAAAGCTCCTGCAGATAGCAGGAGCTTTAAAGTGTCAGCCGTTAGTCAGATTCTCGGCAGCGGTTATAAGGTTTCTAGCAAGGAAAGACCCGGCTATCACGCCGATGCCTCCGGGCACAGGTGTGATATTTGAAACAATCGAGCTTACCTCATCAAAGGCGACGTCTCCGTGGAGAAATCCGTCCGGATCAGCGGTTATGCCGACGTCGATAACTGTCTGTCCTGCTCTCACATGATCCGCTGTTATAAGGCCGGGTGATCCTGCGGCGGATATTATGATGTCGCTCATCCTGCATTCAGCGGCAAGATCCGGCGTCGCGGAATGACAGATTGTCACTGTTGCATCCCTGGCAAGAAGCAGCATGGAAAGCGGTCTTCCTACAACAAGGCTTCGCCCGACGACACAAACCCTTCTGCTTTTGATCTCAATACCGTAATAATCGAGAAGCGCGATGCAGGAGCCCGGAGCACATGGGGAGAAGCCAGATTCTCCAAGGAAGACTGCAGATACGGAATCGCTCGTAACTCCGTCGACGTCCTTCGATGATGCAATGCTGGAACAGATCAGTCTGCTGTTTATATGTTTCGGAAGAGGCAAAAGAACAATGCAGCCGTGTACGCTGCTGTCAGCATTGATTTTCTTAATAACGGAAAGAAGTTCTGACTCGCTTATGTCGCTTTCGAAAGACAGGCATCTTACATCGATACCGAGCCTGTTCATACGGCTGATTGCCGTTTTCTCGTATGCGATCTGACTTCCGTCACTGCCGACCCGGACAATAGCCAGGGAGGGATAAACGCCCTTGTCCTTCAATCTCAGTACGCGA
>JAIKVS010000164.1 GCA_024685535.1 Oscillospiraceae bacterium
CGCAATACAACCGGAGGCCTGACCTTTACCCGCAAAGGCGGCATTGAGGCTGATGAGAACGGTGCTACCGCCCGCGAAGGCGTATTTGCCGGAGGCGATGCAGTCACCGGTTCTGCAACGGTAATTCTTGCAATGGGAGCCGGAAAGACCGGGGCCAAGAGCATTGATGAGTACATAAAGAGCAAGGCATAATCAAATAAAGCTTGTAAAAAGACCGGCAGGACACTAATTGGTCCTGCCGGTCTTATGATTATTATCAATATATTATTATCAGAGCATGCTCGAGCCGCCTGTGACTATCCAGCATGCGAGGATAGCTGCTGTAAATGCGCCTGTATAGACATTGCCGGTGCGCCTGTAGGTATATGTGCCTATTATGCTGTAGATCAGTATCTGGGGAACGAAAAGGATCAGAAGCGACATAAAAGGTCCGCCGAAGGTGAAGCCGAAGAGCAGGTCTGCTCCGGGTCCCACTCCTGCGAAAAAGGGAATGTATTCCAGAAAAACTATGAGTAGACCGCCTCCGGTAAGCATCAGCATGTTGGGAAGCCAGGCTGCAATGAAAGCTCCGAAGCCTTTTTTGTAAACCGATCTTCTGCGGGAATATGCAATCGCATTGCTGTAACTCAGAATGAAGAAGAGCATGTATACGATTATATATACGCCGAACTGACCGATTCTGAGTTTAGTGAATGGCTTGAAGAAAGGCCAAATAAATCTGAAGTCGAGCTTGAATACGGCTGTGAAAATTGTAGTTAGTATATATACCAGCCCTGTCATGCAAACAGCAAGCAGTAGAGAACAGGAGAGGGCGCCCCATGAAACTCTGTCCGGAGCATGGTCTGAACCCAGACCACGATTATAAAGGCTGGCATCGATGCCTTTTTTCTTTTCAGATGACCTTTGAATGATGGCCATAATGATCATGATAATAATAAGCAATCCGAAATATGAGAGAAATCCGTTGCCAACAGTCATCCTGAATATACTCTCGGGAAGAGGCAGCAGACCATGGCCTAGCTGTGTCATGAAGGGGTAGCTTAAGCCTGACAGCAATATTGTGATAAAAGCGCCTTTCCACCATTTGCCTGCTGATTTAACGCTTGCTTCAGGTGGAAGAGGCATTGCTGCGGAGGAAAATAACGGAAGAGTAAGCAGCATCTCCATGAGGGGAAGCATTGCAGCAAGAACAAGAAGCATTGCTGCCATTACAAGGTATTCTTTGATCATGGCTACCTGAGCATAAGGGCTTAAGCTGAATTGTGTACCGAATGATGATGCGAACCAGTCGAGTGCGGTTGCCAGACCCTGTCTGTTATGGGTGGTCAGGCGGTGGTTTGTATTGAGCAGTTCTATTCTGCGGGCACTGCCGTCTTCAAAGCTGCCGAAAGTTTTGTTCCATGCGGCACCGGCTGAATCAGTACCCAGAAACTCCGTTCGAAGATCTGACCTGAGCAGACTGTCATCTACTGTCATCTCATAGTCTCTGAAATAACTGAATTCATCGTACTTCGCCTGCAGCAGCAGAACATTGTTAAAGTGGATTGAAGGATCGTATACGCTGTTTCTGAAAAGCTCGCCGCACTGCAACACTGTTGCCTTTGGCTCTATGTCAGTCCCGGAATATGCAGCGGCTACACTCCATGAAGACCAAGTGCCCATAGAATGGCCGCTCACTGCCATTTTTGAACTGTCGGTGAAAGGAAGATCAGCAAGGAGTGCATAGGCATATACACCGCCGGCTGAACTGTCTGTTATTGATAGCCCGTTGCTGCCTTTGCTGTAATGGTCGTTGAAAAAGCTGAGGTTTGAAAAGTTCATCATCAGCTTATAGCGGTTTGCACCGCCTATCTGAACATAGGTGCCGTCCGCCTCACTGTCGTTGCCGTAGTTTACGGTGACCTTGTGATCAACATATCCGCGGTTCATAAGACCTATATCAGTACTGCCGTGCCCGTATTCATCCAGAGCCATTACAACAACGCCGCGCCTTGCCAGCTCTATGGAATATGCGGCGCATGTCTCGGCATCATTCTGATAACCGTGCAGGAGTAGCACTGCGGGAGCGGGAGAATCTGCCGTTGCGGAAAGGGGGACATACAGCTTGTAGGAAAGTCTGCCGAGATCGGTATCAACGTACTCTCTGCTGATCCTAACTTTTCCCATGTCAGTCTGGATGATGTTTGCAAAGAGCATGCACAGGAAGATCAGTACCAACAGAACTGCGAATATAACACCCTGCTTCTTGCTTCGTACGTTTGACATATGTTTGCCTCCTTATCAAGTTTTTTACGTAATTATGTACTTATTTTATAATTACGGCTTATTTTGGCAATTATTTCAGAAGTTTTGACATAGACAAAATCACGATATGAGATTTATTAAAAATGACGAATAAAGCTCCTGCAGATAGCAGGAGCTTTAAAGTGTCAGCCATTAGTCAGATTCTCGGCTGCGGTTATAAGGTTTCTTGCAAGGAAAGACCCGGCTATCACGCCGATGCCTCCGGGCACAGGTGTGATATTTGAAACAATCGGGCTTACCTCATCAAAGGCGACGTCTCCGTGGAGAAATCCGTCCGGATCAGCTGTTATGCCGACGTCGATAACTGTCTGCCCGGGTCTCACATGATCCGCTGTTATAAGGCCGGGTGATCCTGCGGCGGATATTATGATGTCGCTCATCCTGCATTCAGCGGCAAGATCCGTCGTCGCAGAATGACAGATGGTAACAGTTGCATCCCTGGCAAGAAGCAGCATGGAAAGCGGTCTTCCTACAACAAGGCTTCGTCCGACGACACAAACCCTTCTGCCTTTGATCTCAATACCGTAATAATCGAGAAGCGCGATGCAGGAGCCCGGGGCACAGGGGGAAAAGCCGGATTCTCCAAGGAAGACTGCAGATACGGAATCGCTCGTAACTCCGTCGACGTCCTTCAATGATGCAATGCTGGAACAGATCAGCCTGCTGTTTATTTGTTTTGGAAGAGGCAAAAGAACAATGCAGCCGTGTACGCTGCTGTCAGCATTGATTTTCTCAACGACGGAAAGAAGTTCTGACTCACTTATGTCGCTTTCGAAGGACAGGCATCTTACATCGATACCGAGCCTGTTCATACGGCTGATTGCCGTTTTCTCGTATGCGATCTGACTTCCGTCACTGCCGACCCGGACAATAGCCAGGGAGGGATAAACGCCCTTGTCCTTCAATCTCAGTACGCGA
>JAIKVS010000191.1 GCA_024685535.1 Oscillospiraceae bacterium
TGGCGGGAGATGTTGCTGCTGCTCGCGATGCCGTATTTCTCCCCGAGAGCCCGGTAGCTCATGCTTCCCGTCACATAGTCATTCTTCACCTCATTCCAGTCGATTGTTTTTCTGATCTTTTTCATGATACTCCTCCTTACATTCTGATTCCAAACAATCCTGTCACAGGGTCCTTTAAACACGACCCAACTCTAAAAGCACATATTTCTCACCTCCTTTCGTCCTCACAAGCTTCGTATCCATTCGCTCCCAAAGCAAGCTTAACACGGGATCCGGCGATTCAGACCCACCCCGTCGGGCAAGTGCAACCTTGAGAGAAAGGCTTGAGGGGGAGCCGCTGCATCCGGTTCCGCAGAAAGCATAGCACAGGGTTCTTTCATTACGACCCACCCCGTTGTTGTCCTCGCAAGCTGCACTTTATCCGCCCCGCAGCAAGCTTAGCACAGGGGACCGTCAATCTTTCTCCCCCCGTCAATTAAAAAAAGAACCGCCTCTTTCGGGGCGGCTCTTTTATTTCTTTTGCAGTTTTCCTTTTTATCTGCCTGTTTCCTTCAAAAAACCCGACTTGCTTAATCCTTCTCAAGCAGCCAGTTCGCCAAATCGTGTATTTTGATTCCTTCGAAGTCATAGGTCTCATGCCGGGTGTTCGCCAGAATCAGCTTTGGATACGCATCCTTGATCTTCAGCAGCGGATCATATTCCCGCTCAAAAGTCTCCTGGCGAGTAATATCGTCACTGACCTGGATATATACTTTCTCGTTCCCTCGGATTGCTACAAAATCCACTTCTTTCTGATAAAGCTTTCCGACATAAACTTCATATCCCCGCCGCATCAGTTCAATGCAAACGATATTCTCATACATCCTGCCATAGTCAAGATTTCTTCTGCCGAGTCTTGCAAACCGGAATCCTGTATCACTCAGATAATACTTGACGGAGGTTTTCAGATACTTTTTGCCGCGGATATCGTATCTGCGGACACCGTAAAAGACAAATGCATCACATAAGTACTTTATATAATTGCCAACGGTCTTATGGTTCGTAACCACCACGTTTGCCGTCAGTGTATCGCTGATGTTGTTAGGGGAGGTCAGGCTTGAAACATTGTCCATCATAAACTCCGCCAGATGCTCCAGGGTCGTGGTGTCCGGAAGGTTATACTTTGTGACCAGATCACGGTTGATGATCGTGTCGTAAACATCTCGAATATAGTTTGTACGGTCTCTATCTGTGCGGTATTCATAGGAGCCGGCCAAGCCTCCCTTTATCACATACTCATCGAAAAGCTTTGCGGTGTCCTTCTCATCCGCAAAGTAACGGCAGAATTCTGCGAAGCTGAACGGGAAAACATGAAGCTCTATATATCTTCCTGTGAACAGCGTCGCAAGATCTGAACTCAGAAGGAAGGCATTTGAACCGGTAATATAAAGATCATATTTCCGGGAAGTGTGCAGACTGTTAATGGCAAGCTCAAACTTTTCGCAGAGCTGCACCTCATCCACAAATACATAGTTCTGCTTTCCCTTGGCATAACGGCCTTCAATATAGTCATACAGCGCATGGTATTCCTTAAGGGATTCGTATTTCAGATCGAAGAAATCCACGAATATGATATTGGCGTCCGGCTGTATTTCAGTGATTTTGCTGATAAACGCCTTCATCAGTTCAGACTTTCCGCTGCGCCTTACTCCTGTGATAATCTTGATGTCCGGGGTCCCCATAAGATCAAAGAGCCTTTGCAAATATTCCGGTCTTTCGATATAGTTCACAAACTCACTTCCGAAACTGAAAATTTTTTTAATTTTCGCACCTGCATTCATAATCTACTCGAAAACGCTCTGTTTGTCAACGGGGATATTCTGCCCTGCAACCCGTATCATTAGAAAAGAACAGAATCAGACCCGCTCCGCCAGGCTCTGATTCTGTTCTGAGAAATACCGTAAAAGGAAAAAGGAACCGCCTCTTTCGAGACGGCTCTTTTCTTATGCTTATCTCTATACTGATCTATCCTGTCTATTTCCTGACCTATACTTTTCTATCCTATACTATCCTTTGCAAACCTATTCTAATCTATAATAATCTATACTAACCTAACCTAGGTTGTCATTTGGTTGCCAGATGGTATACCAACCGGCAATCAAGAAAGGATAGTAACTCTGGCCATCCTCTTTTTTCCTGTTTGCGTTCAGAGCTACACTTCCATGCTCGCCTTTCGTGCGTCAATTGCATTATTCAGGGGAACAAGAGGAAAAGAGCACAGGAGAACTGTAAGATTATAATAAACGGGCTGACCATATTTGCTGTAAGGTCAGCCCGATAATTCACATGCGGACATGGAGGGAAAGAATAACTGCTTTATTTCTGCAGCTGTTCAATATCTCTCCTGAGTTTATCTATCTTCTTCTTTGCCTTGGCAAAAGCGGTGAATGCCTCTACAATCTCGTCATCGTCTTCAAAGCGCGGTCTTGCCTTGTACATCTTATCGAGAATGAAGCTCTTCTCTTTGTCCACGAATCTGACTGTGATCCTGTTGATTTCCTGCCCTGTGACAGTGCCGATCCCATCTGCAGACGATGTCACCTGAACACCTATGAGCGATATGTCTTCGCATCCGGCACAGCTTTGCTCCAGACCCTCGATCTCTTTTTCAACGGACTCGATCTTTGCAATTCTCTCGGCTTCTTTTTTTGCAAGCTCCTCTGCAGTCGGTCCGTTGGGTATACCCCGTTTCTTGACCTTCCCTGTGGAAGGAACTGTCAGACCCCTATAATAGTCGTAATGGTAGCAGCAGTATATCAGGTCAAACACCAGCAGGTGCAGGCTTCTGTCTTCATAGCACTGATCCGTCAGCCTTTCAAAATGCTTCTTCAGAAGAGAATCATGCTCTTTCAGTACTGCAAGGATCTCCCCGCACATACGATAGTAGTTCTCAAGGCTGAAATCGGCACCGGTCCCTATATTGAGGCCGAAATCTATGTATTTGGCCATCTGCCTCGCTTCGCTGCTCTTGAAGATATAGTGGAAATCCGGCTCGTTCATGGCGAGATAGACGGAAGCTGAGTGACGGTCCTGCTTGTATGACCATTTCCGGGGGCAGCACTTCTCACGCAGCACTTCATAGCCCTCAAGAAAGGCATCCATGTTATCCTGCGCCGCTGACGCACTGCCGTTTGCATCGGCAAACAGCACTTCTCTGAACAAGCGTTCGGTTTCAGCCGGATCATATGCGCAAAGCTCAAGAACTCCTGCAGACGGGTGCATGATAGCTGTATCGGTCAGCACCAGAAAATCTTTCTTTGCTGCTGCAAAACGCTCTGCGAAGGGCGAAAAACTCCCTTCCGGCTTGAACCATTCCCCCCGCCATGTTTTCATGGCACGCCATTTGAACAGCTCGTCATGCTCTTCCC
>JAIKVS010000093.1 GCA_024685535.1 Oscillospiraceae bacterium
GTTACCGTGCCGTCGAGATCACGCTTTACGGTGACCTGTACGAGAGCGGTATCCGGATCGCTCGGGTGGGTGTTCCCGCCAAAGCTCCAGTTACCGAGTGAATACATTATAACGGCACCGTTATATTCCTCTATAGGAAGAAGTACATGCGGATGGCTTGCATAGATGAGGTTTGCACCGGCGTCCACCGCGGCATGAGCCGGAACAGACATGGAATCGAAGACTGTATATTTCCCTTCGTTGCCCCAGTGGTAACAGCAGATTATGTATTCGGCGCCCATCTCTTTTAGCTGCTTTACCGCATCCACCGAGCTCTTTGTTATCTGCTCTGTATTCTTTATGTTATTGTTGTAAGGCTCACAGTAGATACCTACCTTCAGGCCGCTCTCGGTCTCGTAGATCTGTACCTGGCCTTTTTCACCGTAAGTGACTCCTGCTTCTTTCAAAGTGGCAAGAGTGTCGTCTATGCCGTTCTGGCCGAAATCATCGAAGTGGTTGTTGGCCGTGTTTACAAATTCAACGCTTCCTTCCAGCAGTATGTTTACGTATGCAGTCGGGCAGCGGAAAGAGAAGGTCCTGTCCGCTCCGGCGTAAAGCGCTCTGTCGGAGAAAGTGCATTCAAGGTTCGCGATGGTAAGATCGTCGTTTTCAAAATACTGCACAGTGTTTTTAAAGGGATATGAGTAATCCTCGCCCATCTTGTTCCTGTAGTCAGTGCCGCCGTTGAAAGAGGTGAGCGTGCAGTCGCCCACAAAGGAGAGCGTATATAAAGTCGGCTCGGGCTCGGCTGAAACGACAGGCTCCGGTTCCGGCTCGGTTTCAGACTGGGCAGCCGGTGCCGCCTCGATCTCTTTCGTTACATATACGGTAACGGTTGGCTGCAGAACAGGCTGTCCGTATCTGCCGAATACGAGGATCGCAAGGGCGGCAATTACAAGAACTATGCTTAATATATTGGTCGTTTTTTTCATTTTATACCTCAGATTGATCTTGAGAACCAATTATAAATATTTTGTCTGGATAAAGCAAGGATAATATATCCATGCCGTAATCTGTGCTATACACAATATATATGGTCTGAGCGAAAAAAATTCTTTATATTTTGCGCTTCTGACTGTATAATACTCAAATGGATAAAAGCTATTACTGATCAGGAGTAATCCCTTTATGACATTACACATTAGAAACACATATGAATGCCGCGGACTTCCAAACGTACTGCTCGTGGGAGCTGAGTGCGCACCGCTTGCAAAGACGGGAGGACTTGCCGATGTAATCGGTACGCTTCCCAAATCACTTGCCAAACTCGGTATTGATGCCAGAGTCATCATGCCATACCATAAAAAAATCAAGGATAAATACGGCGACAAAGTTGAACACATGCTCTCTTTCTATTCCGACTTCGGCTGGGATAGAGAGTATGTTGGCCTTGAAAAACTGGTCATCAGCGATGTTGTCATCTATCTTATAGACAGCGAAAAGTATTTCGGCAACGCTATTTATCTTGGCGGTGACGCCGAAGGAGAACAGTATTCCTATTTCTGCAGAGTGGTGCTGGATGCACTGCCGTGCCTTGATTTCGTACCTGAAGTCATCCATTGCAACGACTGGCATACCGCCATGATACCGATGCTTGCCCGCACACAGTATAAAGGCGCGATGCAGGAGAGGATGAAGTTCCTCCTTACCATACATAACATTGCTTTCCAGGGGAAATACAGCTTCAGTTTTGTTCAGAATCTTCTGGGAATAGACAGCCGCTATTTCACACCTGAGTTTATGGAACTGTACGGCTGCGGTGATTTCATGAAAGCCGGCTGTGTCTTTTCCGACAGAATAAATACAGTCTCTCCGAGTTATGCAGAGGAGATAAAACTGCCTTATTATGCCGAAGGCCTTGACGGTATCCTTAATGCCAGAGCAGCTCAGCTTTCCGGTATAGTCAATGGCATAGATAACGAAGTTTTCGACCCTGAGACCGATAGCCATATTGCCGCAAATTACTCCCTTGAGGACAGATCGGGTAAAGCTATCTGCAAAAAAGCACTGCAGGAAGAACTTGGCCTGAATGCGGATGAAAACGCCCCTGTTGTTTCCATGGTAACAAGGATGACGGAGCAGAAGGGCTTTGATCTCGTCATATATGGTCTTGATGACCTTCTGAACAATACAGACATGCAGTTTGTACTTCTGGGGACCGGTGACTCGCGCTTTGAAGATTTTATGCGCGGCGCCGAGGCGAGATGGAAGGGCAGAGTCTGTTCATATATCGGCTATAATGATGAACTTGCGCACAAGATATATGCCGGCAGTGATTATTATCTTATGCCGTCCCGTTTCGAACCCTGCGGCATCAGTCAGATGATCGCAATGAGATACGGTACCGTCCCCATAGTCAGAGAGACCGGTGGCCTAAGAGATACTGTTAAACCTTATAATGAATATACAGGCGAAGGGACCGGATTCTCGTTTGCCAATTATAACGGGGAGGAAATGAAAAACACCATCCGTTATGCTCTGTCTTTCTTCCATAACAAAGACGTTATGAAGAAGATAACAGACGCTGATATGGTGATAGACTTCGGTTTCGATACTTCCGCCAGGGAGTATAAAGAACTCTATCTGAAACTCATTTGCAGCGACTGCCTCGATAAAGTTATGCTTGAGCACAACAGTGCCGACAGCCGTTTCCGCTGGCCGGCCGGAGCTGTGAAGTGCAGGGAGGAAGTATGCCTTTCAGTTTCTGTCAGCAGCGGCCTGGTAGTTGATCCGGTTCTTGTACTAAAGAGTGACAGGGGCACCAGTGAGATTCCGATGAGCCCCAATGAGCAGGGTTACTACGTTAAATTCAATGCCCCTGAGAAACCTGAGGTTATGTGGTATTCCTTCCGCTTCGAGACCTGCCGCGGCGAGCGCTGGCTTTGCCCCGATCACAGCGGATATAAAAGTCGTATGCTTGATTATTCTGCTGAAGGCTTCAGACTAACTGTCTATGATGCGGATTTTGAGACGCCTGACTGGCTCAAGCATTCCGTGATGTATCAGATTTTCCCGGACAGGTTCGCTTTTTCGGATGACGGCACAGCTGAGAAAGGGATAGAATATCATAAGTCTATAGGACAGAAGCCGCGACTCCACAGGAGACTTTCGGATCCTGTGGCATGGCAGCCCAGGCGAGGGGAGAAAGAGTATTTTCCCGATGATTTCTACGGCGGCACCTTAAAAGGCATTATATCAAAACTGCCGTATCTGAAGGATCTCGGCATAAGCTGCATATATCTCAACCCCATTGTAGAGTCCCGGTCTAACCACCGCTACGATACATCCGATTATCTTAAAGTGGATCCCATTCTTGGTACAAACAGGGACTTTTCGGAACTTTGCCGGAAAGCTGAAGACATGGGGATAAAGATAATTCTCGACGGTGTGTTCTCACATACAGGCGCCGACAGCATTTATTTCAATGCGTATGGCAATTACGGCTCGGCAGGAGCCTGCCAGGGTAAGGAATCAAAATACTTCAGCTGGTATTTATTTGATGAATTCCCCGACAGTTACAGATCGTGGTGGGGCATAAAAAACCTGCCCGAAGTAGATGAAAGGAATCAGACCTGGCAGAATTACATATTCAGGAACAAATCTTCCGTAATGAAGACCTGGATGGGCAGGGGAGCCTCAGGATGGAGACTTGATGTTGCCGATGAGATCCCGGACGATGTACTCGAGGCTATGAGGAAAGAGGTCAAATCCGTAGATAAGGATGCTCCGATAATAGGCGAAGTCTGGGAGGATCCTGTCGTAAAGGTGAGCTATGGCAGCCGCAGGACCTATGCGCTTGGCAGAGCCCTGGATTCTGTTATGAACTATCCTCTCCGGACCGCGCTTCTCGATTTTGCACACTTCAGGCTGGATGCTCCGGGACTCAGGGATTTTCTTATAAATCAGGAGATCACTTATCCGAAGCCTCTATACTATTCGCTGATGAACCTTATCGGGTCGCACGACGTGGCAAGGGTAGTCAATTCCATAGCATATGATGCCGTGATAAGGCAGCTTCCCAGAGAGAAACAGCTGGAGATCGATTTCACAGACGAGATGATAGCCAAGGCGGTGGAATTCGAGAAGCTCTTTGCTGCTGTACAGTTTTCGATCCCCGGAGTGCCGAGCATCTATTACGGCGATGAACAGGGAATGACCGGCACTGCTGATCCTTTCAACAGAAAGCCCTTCAGGGAAAACAAAAAATGTACGCTTTACAGCCACTATAAAAAACTTTCGCTGCTGAGAAACAGCAACCCCGCCATGAGCACCGGAGAGGCTGTTTTCATGGCGCAGGGCAGCGACATACTTATGATACTCAGATACATCAGCGGCGGGACTGATGCTTTCGGTGCTCCCGCAAGGGACAACATCGTGCTTACAGTGATAAACCGCTCGGAAGAGGGTTCAGATTTCACGGCAGACTGCTCTTTCTGCGGACTTCCCGATTACAGCGGATGGATCGGCCCTGTTTCTTCGATATCCGTAGTTCTGAGATGAACCGGCGTACCGGAATTTTATAAATGCAACTATTGCTTAGGAGAAGATCATTATGAAATGTCCTTTTTGCGGTTATACAGAGAGCAAAGTAATCGATTCCAGGCCTGCCGAAGAAGGCTCTACCATTAGAAGACGCAGGGAGTGCCTTGAATGCAGGAAACGCTTCACTACCTATGAGATAATTGAGAGAATGCCTCTTGTAGTTGTCAAACGAGACGGCAGCAGACAGGGCTTCGATAAGGTAAAGCTGATAAACGGAATGGTGAGAGCCTGCGAAAAACGTCCGGTCCCGCTCAAAAAGCTCGAGCAGATAGCTGATGAGATAGAGCTTGAACTTCAGGGCAATCTCGATCGTGAGATAAACACGGTGGAGATCGGTGAGATGGTGATGGACCGACTGAAAGATGTGGACGAAGTTGCATATGTTCGTTTTGCATCGGTTTACCGTTCCTTCAAGGATATAAACACATTTATGGAAGAGCTCACCAAGCTCCTTTCTGATAAGACGGAGAAGGTCTGACATCAGTTTCGTCCCGAATCTGCACCCAAAGTGTGGTGATATGACATCAAAACTATAATCATGCCTTATGACCAGGCGGCATCAGCAGTTGCGGATATGATTTCCGAAACGGTAGCCTGTAAGCCTGAAGCGCTTATTGCACTGCCATCCGGAAGGACTCCCAGAGCACTCTACGAAGAGCTTGTGCGGAGATATGAAGACGGTAGGCTCAGCTTATCATCTGTAAGGCTTGTTCTGATCGCGGAATTCGAAAGTACAGGACCGGAGAGAGGTATCTGCCTTGCGGATTCACTCAAAGCACGGCTGATAGATAAGACTGATGTGAAGCTGAAAAACTGCATATTTCCTTCGATTGAGAATATAGATCGTCTTGATGACATCATAGCATCATCCGGCGGCCTAGATCTTGCCGTACTGGGACTCGGAAGAGAAGGACAGATCGCTTATAATGAACCGACTGCACAGTTTTCTTCCTCGTCACGGAAACAGAAGCTTTCACCTGCGAGCTGCAGGACGCTTATTGAACTATATGGCGGAGAACTTAATTTACCGGCTTATGCATATACTCTCGGTATAAAAACGATAGTATCGGCAAAAAAGATCGCTGTAATGGCCTTTGGGGAAGAAAAGGCCGATGCAGTTTTTAAAATGCTCTACGCCAGAGACGACAGTCTCGTGCCGGCGGCGTTTCTGCAGATACCCGCAAATGTTACTGTGTTCGCAGATAAAGCTGCCGCATCAAAACTTTGATAAAAGGATGGAAGATTTATGGGTAAGTATTTCGGAACAGACGGCTTCAGAGGTGAAGCCAACAAAGACCTGAACGTTGAACATGCATATAAGATAGGCCGGTTTCTCGGCAATTACTACAGCAGAGACCATAAGGCGAAGGTAGTCATAGGCAAGGATACAAGGCGCTCGAGCTATATGTTCGAGGCGGCGCTGTGCGCAGGGCTCACTGCTTCCGGAGCGGACGCATATCTTCTCCATGTTACGACAACGCCCAGTGTTTCCTTTATTGCCCGTGCTGATGATTTCGACTGCGGCATCATGATCTCGGCGAGCCACAATCCGTTCTATGATAACGGAATAAAGGTGATAAACGGTTCAGGAGAGAAAATGGAGGAGGAAATACTCCTCAAGATAGAGGACTATATCGATTCAGGAGAGGAACTCCCTTATGCTGAGGGCGATAAAATCGGCTGCACGATCGACTATTCGAGCGGGCGGAACAGATACATCGGTTATCTTATCTCTCTGGCCACGCGCTCCTTCAAAGGCTGGAAGGTAGGTCTCGACTGTGCCAACGGCAGCACCTGGATGATGGCAAAGAGTGTTTTTGATGCGCTAGGCGCAGACACCCATGTTATAGGGAACAGGCCGGACGGTTTGAATATAAATGTCGACTGCGGTTCTACGCATATTGAAAACCTCAGAAAGTTCGTTCTGGATAACGGGCTCGATATAGGATTTGCCTTCGACGGCGATGCTGACAGATGCATTGCGGTTGATGAGAAGGGAAATGTCGTGCATGGTGACTATATAATGTATATCTGCGCAAAGTATATGCAGGAGCGCGGAACCTTGGGGGACACCAAGGTCGTTACCACCATTATGTCCAATATGGGACTTTATCTTGCATTGGACGAGCTCGGCATAGGCTATGAGAAGACCGCCGTAGGCGATAAATACGTAGCTGAGAATATGCGCCAGAATGGACATCTTATCGGAGGAGAACAATCCGGCCACATAATTTTTGCCAGATATGCCAATACAGGAGACGGCCTCCTGACTGCACTAAAGGTTATGGAGACTGTTATAGAGTCCAAGCAGCCGCTTTCGGTGCTTGCATCCGGAATGAAGATGTATCCTCAGAAACTGAAGAACGTCATCGTTACAGACAAGGATGAGACGCTCGCCTGTGAAGAAGTCAAAGAAGCTGTAAAACAGGTGGAGGCGGATCTCGGAAAACAGGGCCGCGTTGTACTGAGAAAGAGCGGGACGGAGCCTGTGCTCAGAGTTATGGTGGAGGCAACGACGGATGAATTGTGTGAGGAGAAGGTCGATTATATAATCGAGGCCATGAACAAGGCGGGAAGGCTTATTAGGGTGAAATAATGATAAGAATAAGCGAACTGTATGATCTTTCGAAAACCATAGCCGCAGATCTCTTTGCCGGGAAGGAATATCCATGGGAAGTACTTGACGATATAAAGACATTCATAATGAAGCTCGGTCCGCAGCTCGACCCGGAGCAGTTTGATCATCCCAAAGAGGGAGTATGGATCGCAAAGGACGCCAAGGTGTTCGATTCCGCATTTATTGGCTCTCCCTGCATAATCGACAGCGGTGCCGAGGTCAGACAATGCGCTTTCATCCGCGGCAGCGCCATTGTTGGAAAGAATGCGGTCGTTGGCAATTCAACAGAACTTAAAAACGTTGTACTGTTTGATAATGTTCAGGTCCCGCATTATAACTATGTTGGAGACTCAATACTTGGTTACAGGGCCCATATGGGCGCGGGTTCCATTACCAGCAACGTAAAAAGCGACAAAACGCTCGTCGTTATAAAAGGTGAAGGAATAAAAATTGAGACCGGCCGTAAAAAGGTCGGCGCAATGCTTGGTGACAATGTTGAGGTAGGCTGCAACAGTGTGCTTAATCCCGGCACGGTTATCGGAAGAGCATCAAGTGTATATCCCACTTCCTGCGTAAGAGGAGTTATACCTGAGGGAAGCATATATAAGGACAGTAAGAATATAGTAAAGCGCGTCTGACCTTTCGGAGGGAGAAAATGGAAGAGCACGGCTTTATTCGTGAAAAACTGGATATCAAATTACTCATCCTCTATGTATTGAGCAATCTCTCCGGCAGGATAGACCCCGAGACACTTGCGGATCTGTGCCTGTTTGACGGAGGAGTAGGTTATTTCGACTATATAGAGTGCCTTGATGAACTTAGCTCAACCGGACATGTCACAAAGGATGAGGATGGCTATCTTATAACTGAAAAGGGCAGAAAGAATTCCGATGCTGTATCCAGCAGTCTGCCGTATTCAGTGCGCTCAAAGGCGCTGAAGCTGATAGAGCCTGTGGATGAGAGACTGCGCAGGGAAGCTATGATCACAGCGACCCACACTGTTGAAAACAATGTATGCACCGTGTCGCTCTCCATGTCAGACAGTCAGGGAGAGATAATAAGTATGCGCTTTATATGCGCAGATGAGGATCAGGCTGTCCGGATCAGAAAGAGATTCAGAAGGGAAGCCGAAAAGATCTACGAAAGAATAATTGAAGTATTTGAGGAATGACCATGAGCTCATATATTCCTGAAGGATACAAAAGCCTTTTATCTATCTATGATACACAGAAGGCTATTAGCCTTCTTAAGAGGCTCTTTGAAGACCGGCTCGCAGCGCTGCTGAATCTTTACAGGGTATCAGCTCCGCTTTTCGTTGAGCAGGAATCGGGTATAAATGATAACCTTAACGGCTATGAAAGGCCGGTTGCGTTTGATATACTCAGATCGGACAAAAAGGCAGAAGTGGTGCAGTCTCTTGCGAAGTGGAAAAGGCTTGCTCTCAAAAGATACGGCTTTTATCCCGGCAGGGGAATCTACACCGATATGGACGCCATCCGCCGTGATGAGGATGTGCTGGATAATCTGCACTCGGTATATGTTGACCAGTGGGACTGGGAGAAGATAATACTTCCGGAAAACCGAAACAGAGACTATCTGAAATCAGTGGTCATGGACATTGTTGAAGCAATATGCGATACGCAGGATACCATGCAGGCGATCTATCCTAAGCTCCAAAGCCTCAGCAAGCTTAAAAGGACCGTGACGTTCATAGATTCTCAGGATCTTGAAGATATGTATCCCGATATGACGCCGAAGCAGCGCGAAAGAATCTTCACCAGAGAGCATGGTACGGTATTCATAATGGGGGTAGGCGGAAAACTTAAGTCCGGTATGCCGCATGACGGCCGGGCACCCGACTATGATGACTGGGAGCTCAACGGAGATATCCTGTTCTATGATGAAGTCCTTGACCAGGAGATGGAGATATCGTCAATGGGTATCCGTGTAGACGAGGAGTCCATGGACAGGCAGCTGAGTCTTGCCGGCTGTGATGACCGAAGAAAGCTTCCATATCACCGGATGCTTCTCAGCGGAGAACTCCCGCTCACGATCGGAGGCGGTATAGGACAGTCACGAGTATCAATGCTGCTGCTCGGAAAAGCCCATATCGGTGAGGTGCAGGCCTCCATATGGGATGATGATACGATGCGTGCCTGTGAAAAAGCGGGCGTTGTTCTTTTGTAAAAATGATCAGGGGCTTGATGCCCCTGATATGTTTCTCACAAGATCCCGGTATGGAGGAGATTACCTTGACTGATTATGTTTTTATCTGCAGTGCACTCTGTGAACTCAACAAAGGAGTGGACTATGAGATCACGATTCTTGCAAATGCTTCCGCACTGCTCTACAGTTCAATGGAACAGCTGAACTGGGCAGGTTTCTATCTCATGCGCGACGGCGAACTCATTCTCGGACCTTTTCAGGGCAGGCCGGCCTGCACTGTGATCGGCATGGGAAAAGGAGTGTGCGGGACTGCAGCGGCTGAAGACAGAACTGTTATTGTTCCTGATGTCCACCTTTTCCCGGGGCATATAGCCTGCGACAGTGCGTCGAGATCTGAGATTGTAGTGCCGATTCATGTCAATGGCAGGCTTTATGGAGTTTTGGATATCGACAGTCCCGTGAAAAAACGTTTTTCCGAGGATGACAGAAGCGGACTGGAGCAATTTGCCGGTATTCTTGAAAACTGCCTGGCAGATGGCCTGAAATAAATAAAGATCCCCGCACCGCATTTGGTACGGGGATCTGTTCGGTGGAGCGGATGATGGGAGTCGAACCCACCTTATCGGCTTGGGAAGCCGGAGTTCTACCGATAAACTACATCCGCATCGTGGTGTGTATTATAACATCACGCATCCTTTTTTTCAATAGCAATTGAAATGCATAATATAGGAGGTGTACAGCCTGTGGTCCTGTTCTGGATATGTATTGTTCTGCTTATATTGACTGCCGCGCTTTCGGCAGCTTTGTATGTTTTCATATTCTTCAACCATCCGGACAAACACAAAACTCCCGAGAAGCAGATGGAAGGAGATCAGTATAAACCGTACCGGGATCTTTACCGTTCATATATTGAAGAGATAGCTGAACTGCCATGCAAGAGGATATATATCAGGTCCTTTGACGGAAAGAAGCTTTCGGCCAGATATTATGATAATGTACCGGGAGCGCCGGTCGCGATACTGATGCATGGGTACAGAGCAGCAGCGGCTGGTGATTTTGCAGGTATATTCCAGATCCTGAAAAAGCATGGCCTCAATATACTCCTGGCAGATGAGCGCGCCTGCGGCAAAAGTGAAGGCCTGACCGTTACTTTTGGAGTAAAAGAGCGGCATGACTGCCTCAGCTGGGTAAGATATATCATGCGGCATAACGGAGAGGACACAAAGATAATCCTCTACGGAGTCTCCATGGGGGCAGCAACGGTAATGATGGCTTCTGAGCTTGACCTTCCGAAAAATGTTATAGGTATAATCGAGGACTGCGGATATACATCCCCAAAGGATATAATCTGCCGTGTGGCTAAGGGCATGGGTCTGCCAGCCGGTTTGCTGTATCCGTTTGCCAGAATAGGGGCGAGAGTTTTCGGAGGTTTCGATATAGAAGAATCTTCGGCTTCAGAGGCACTGAGACATGCAAAAGTGCCGGTTCTCTTCATACATGGCTATCAGGACGGATTTGTACCTTACTATATGTGCGGGCAGGTTTTCGAAGCCTGCAGCGCACCGAAGCAGATGGAAACTTTTGACCGGGCAGAGCACGCCGTGAGCTGTCTTTCCGACCCGTTCAGATATGAGAGCGTCGTTGAAACATTCATAAAAGGTTTAAGTTCCTGAGTTGGTAAATTATTGCGCGAAGTATATTATTGATGTATAATTTTATTTCAGCGGATCATTGTTTTGTCATAAACTACTTTATATATTTTGAAAGGAGTCCATCATGGGTCTTGTCAGAAATGTTTTAAGCTCAGGTCTCAGTTCTCTCGGCAGCGTCGTCGCGGATCAGTATAAGGAATACTTCTACTGCGACGCTCTTCCCACAAGTGTCCTCGCGGTCAAGGGAAAGAAAAAGAATGCGAAAGGCAACAACAAAGGTGATGACAATGTCATCTCCAACGGTTCTGTCATAGCGGTGGCTGACGGACAATGCATGCTCATCACGGATAACGGCAAGGTGGCTGAAGTCTGCGCCGAACCCGGTGAGTTCATTTATGACGCATCAACCGAACCTTCTCTCTTCTGCGGCGACCTCGGGGACAATATCAAAAAGATATTTGCCCAGATCGGTAAGAGATTCACATTCGGCGGAGAGATCCCCAAGGATCAGAGAGTTTATTATTTCAATACCAAGGAAGTTATAGGAAATAAATACGGAACGCCTTCTCCGGTGCCTTTCCGTGTAGTCGATAAGAATATCGGTCTCGATATGGATATTTCCGTAAGGTGCTTCGGTGAATACAGCTACAGGATAGTAAACCCCATCCTGTTCTATACGAATATCTGCGGCAACGTTACCTCTGATTATACCCGCGACAGAATAGACAGCCAGCTAAAGACGGAGGTCCTCTCCGCGCTGCAACCGGCTTTTGCCAAGATCAGCGACATGGGTATCCGTTACTCTTCTCTGCCGGCTCACACAATGGAGATGGCAGATGCGCTGAACGATGTTCTGTCTTCAAAATGGCGCGATCTCAGAGGAATTGAGATAGTCTCATTCGGCGTTTCCAGCGTTAAAGCAAGTGAAGAGGATGAGGCCATGATCAAGGAACTCCAGCGCAATGCAGCGCTCAGAGATCCTGCTATGGCAGCAGCTCATCTTGCGGGAGCACAGGCGGCTGCAATGCAGAATGCCGCCTCCAACTCAGCAGGAGCAGCAACAGGATTTATCGGTATGGGTATGGCCGGAGCAGCAGGCGGTGTCGATGCTGCATCGCTTTATCAGATGAGTGCTGACCGCAAGGCGGCCGCAAAGCCTGCAGCTGATACGTGGAAATGCCCTGCATGCGGAACTATGGCATCCGGTAAGTTCTGTCCTGAATGCGGAGCAAAGAAGCCCGCTGATCCCAATACCTGGACCTGTCCGACCTGCGGTGCAGCCAATAAGGGAAAATTCTGCTCTGAATGCGGGGCAAAAAAGCCTGCGGGAGCACCTGTATACAAATGCGATAAATGCGGATGGGAACCGGAAGATCCGGCCAAACCTCCCAAGTTCTGCCCTGAGTGCGGCGACCCCTTCGATACAGGAGACATCGTCTGATCAGAGCTGAAAAGCAATAATGCATAAGAACCCCGCTGACAGCGGGGGATCTTATGCATATCTCACATATAAGGAGGGTATGTGTTGGCTTCGCAGATAACTAATGTCAAATGTCCGGCATGTACCGGACCCCTTCGCTATGATTCTGAGAGCGGCAGGCTGCAGTGCGATTACTGCGGGAGCAGCTATTCCGTTAAAGAAATAGAAGCACTGTATGCTGACAAGGACGCAGCTGCCCAGGCGGCTATGCAGGAAGCCATAGCTGCGGCGGAAAGCGCATCAGAAGAAGAAAGAGCTGAACAGCAGCAGTATGAAACATCCAATGCCGACTGGGGAGCAGATGCGGATAAACTGAGAGTGTATAACTGCCCTTCGTGCGGTGCCCAGCTTTTCTGCGAGGAGACGACTGCCGCTACCAGCTGCCCGTACTGCGGGAATAATACTATAATTCCCGGTAAAGTATCAGGACTCCTCAAGCCCGATTATGTAATACCGTTCAAGCTCAATAAAGATGCTGCTGTAGATGCTCTGAAACGGTTTTACGGCGGAAAGAAGCTTCTCCCGAAAAACTTTTCCGAACAGAACCACATCGAGGAGATAAAAGGAGTATATGTACCTTTCTGGCTCTATGATGTTGACGCTGATGCAGACATGACTTTCAGCGGCACGAGAGTCAACGCATATGTACTGGGAGACGAAAGGATCACTGAAACAGATTACTTCAATATCAGAAGGGCAGGAACTGTAAGCTTCGAAAAGATACCGGCTGATGCATCTTCCAAGATGCCGGATACGCATATGGATGCTATAGAACCTTATGACTATTCCGAACTCGTACCGTTTTCAACGGCATATCTGCCAGGCTTCCTTGCTGATAAATACGATATGAGCTCCGACCAGTGCAAGGTGAGGATAGAAAAGCGCGCTGCCAACAGCGCCACTGACCTGATCAGGCAGGATGTCACGGGTTATGCAACATGCAATACGACCGGTTCAAGGGTCAATATACGAAGGAAAAAAGTCAGCTATGTTCTCCTTCCGGTATGGATGCTGACTACGCGCTGGAATGGCAAAAACTATATGTTCGCCATGAACGGGCAGACAGGCAAACTGATAGGCGATCTGCCTGTCTCTATGGGAAGATACTGGGCGTGGTTCGCCGGGATATCTCTTCCGCTGATGGCAGTGCTGGCCGGGATTCTGTATTTCGGAGGTATGATATGAAAAGATCAATCATAGCATTCCTCCTTGTGATCATGTTGCTTCCGTTTTTTACTGCAGCAGCTTGCGCAGAAGGCGGAAGTTCTGCCACGATAGCAAATGTTGTCGATACAGCGGGTATTCTCACCGAACCACAGGTTCAGGATCTTGAAAGCAGGGCTGAAGCCATATCCGAAAAGTATATGTGCTCGGTTTACATAATTATTGTAAACGACTTCACAAGGTATACCAATTCCAGAGACATATACGATCTTGCGGTTGAAATGTACAGCCAGTATTCTCTGGGATGGGATAACGGAAACGGTGAAAGC
>JAIKVS010000108.1 GCA_024685535.1 Oscillospiraceae bacterium
AATACTCTCGCGCGGGAGTTTTTTGCGAAGAAAAGTATAAACCGGCGGATCCCGAGATTTCGGAAAAGGCCCAAAACACATATAGAAAAGAGGTACAACTTATGGCAATTTCAAAAGAAAACACCAGACCGGAATCAATGGTCCGCATCACAACACCTGAGCTTGCACAGGCGTTTATCGATGAGCAGATCGAAGCAGTCAGATCGCAGGTAGGCGATGGAAAAGTTCTCCTGGCACTTTCCGGTGGAGTAGACTCCTCAGTCTGCGCAGCCTTGATCTCCAAGGCTATCGGCCGCAATCTTATTTGTGTTCACGTTAACCACGGCCTCCTTCGTAAGGGCGAGCCTGAACAGGTATGCGAAGTATTCGGCAAGGAATTCGATGCAGAGCTCATCTATGTTGACGCTGTAGACAGATTCCTGGACAAGCTTGCAGGAGTCGATGAGCCCGAGAGAAAGAGAAAGATCATCGGCGCTGAATTCATCGATGTTTTCGCAGAAGAAGCAAAGAAGCTTGAGGGCGTTGAATTCCTCGGACAGGGAACCATCTATCCCGACATCCTCGAGTCCGATGGAGTTAAGGCTCACCACAACGTAGGTGGCCTTCCGGAAGATCTTAACTTCCAGTTGGTGGAGCCCGTCAAGTTCCTCTATAAGGATGAAGTAAGAGTCGTTGGTAAGCAGCTTGGTCTTCCCGACAACATGGTTTACCGTCAGCCTTTCCCAGGCCCCGGACTCGGCGTAAGATGCGTTGGAGCTATCACCAGAGACAGACTTGAAGCTCTTCGTGAAGCTGATGCTATCGTAAGAGAAGAGATTGGCAAGATGGAACAGGTTCCTTGGCAGTACTTCTGCGCAATCCCTGATTTCCAGTCAACCGGAATCAAGGACGGCAAGCGCTACATGGGCTGGGCAGTAGTTATCCGTGCGGTGAACACCGTTGACGCTGTTACAGCATCCGTTCCTGAGATTCCCTTCGAGATGTTATGCAGAATGAGAGACAGGATCATTGAGACCGTTCCCGGAGTCAACAGAGTTCTTTGGGATATCTCGGAGAAGCCCGTGGCAACGATTGAGTGGGAATAATCGCAAAAAACGCGGGAAGCCTTGAAAATCAAGGCTTCTCTTTTTTATTTTTTGCTGTTTGAGTACAAATTGAGTACAAAATTCAGAATAATTACTATTCTGGCTTGAATTCAACCAGGTTTTCCAGGTTCATTGCAAGCTCCATTTCAACAGTCATGAGCAATTCTTCCTCTTCTGAAAAAGCATTTTCATATTGCTCGTCTGTATATTCAGAATGCTCATATTTATAGTCTTCACGCTTTTTCATGCAGCCATCATAAAGATGAGCCCATCTGAAATATTGCTTCTTGACTTCATCGTTCAGAAAATCGATCACGCCGTCAGAAATAGGGGTTGAAGATTTCCTGATCACGAAAGCGAAGTATTCTCTTAAATACGGAGAGACCTTAACTTCCGTATATTCGTCATTGGGAACCATAACATGCAGCTTATGTAAGAACATCAGTATACTCATAAGATCACCGACGGTCCTCATTTTCATATTATTTGCGTCAAAGCCTCTAAAAACCAAAGGACTTACCCAAAGGGCATCTGCTATTTTAGATAGATGCTCTTTTTTCGGCTGCAGCTTATTTGTTTCATATTTTCTGATCGTTACCGGGTGGACACCAACGATCTGAGCAAGCTGATTCTGAGTGATGTTCCTGCGACTTCTTATGTATTTTATCTGTTCGCCTATAGTCATAATCTAGCACCTCCAGAATTCTATTACAAATCGATATTATCACGAAAAAATCCTCAAGGCAACAAAAAGTAGCGAAAAAACTCTATTTTTTTTCAAAAAAGTAGCGAAAAGACTCGTTTTTGCTATTGACAGTAGCCAAAAGACTACATATAATAGAGATAGATGATAGAGTCAAAAGACTACAAAATATTATATGAAGAAGGAGCAACCACATGAAAACTTATTTGAACGTAAATGATGTGATTGAGATCCTGGGGGTCTCAAAGTCGAAAGCTTACAAAGTAATCCATGATATGAACAGCAAGCTTTCAGAGAAGGGATACCTGACCGTGGCAGGGAAGGTTCCGAGAAGTTATTTTGAAGAACAGTGGTATGGATCAAGAGAGGAGAGGATATCATGAACAGTGCAAAGAAAGACCCAAAGACGGGCAACTGGATGATCCAGTACCGATATACGGACTGGCAAGGTGAAGTACACAAGTCAACGAAAAGAGGCTTCAAGACAAAGAAAGAGGCGGAAAACTGGCTGAGAAACTTTATGCTGAAGCAGGCAGTCAACTTCGACATGAATATGGAAGATTTCATCGACATATATATGGAGGACTGCAGATCCAGACTGCGTGCTAACACGATTGAAATGAAGGAATATGTCATAAACGATAAGATCATTCCGTATTTCGGCAAGAAAGCTGTCAGCAGTATCACTGCTTCTGATATCAGAAAATGGCAGAACGAACTTATATCAAAAGGATACTCGGATACTTATCTGAAAACGATAAATAACCAGCTTACTGCGATATTCAACTTCGCTGTCAATTATTACGATCTTGGAAACAATCCATGCAGGAAAGCCGGAAGTATGGGAAAGGCCAGGGCTGCTGAAATGCCGTTCTGGACAGTTGATGAGTTTCAAACTTTTCTGGACCATGTTATGGACAAACGCGTCTCGTATATGGGATTCAAATTGTTTTTTTGGACAGGTCTCAGAAAGGGAGAATTGCTCGCTCTAACGAGAGAAGATGTAGATCTGGATGCAAAAACGATAACGGTAAATAAATCTTATCAGAGAGTAAAAAATAAGGAGATCATAAATCCTCCGAAAACTCCAAAGAGCAATCGAACCATCAGCATCCCTGATTTTCTGGCAGTAGATCTAAAGGAGTATTTCGACAGCATATATGGGCTTGGCCCAAAGGACAGACTGTTTCCGGTAGGCAGAGAATATTATAACAACGAAATGAAACGCGGAATCAAAGCCAGCGGAGTGAAATATATAACTGTCCATAACCTTCGCCACAGCCATGCCGCAACGCTGGCACATATGCAAGTATTACCGCTTGAGGTAGCAAACAGACTGGGTCACGAAAATGTAGAAACAACATTAAACATCTACGAACACCTATATCCTGACAGCCAGACGAAGCTGGCAGAGGAAATCGATAAAAGATATGAGAAAGGAGACATTTAAAATGAGCGATACACATAAAATCAGAACTACGACAATGTGTTTCAGAGTAACCCCGGAGGAAAAGTTGGCTTTAGAAGCCCGCTTCAAAGTATGCGGGCTTCCGAAGGGAGACTATATCAGAGAATCACTATTACACCAAAGGATAAATATAATGGCCGGTAAGTTTCATAGTGATCGCCTGGCTCTGGAACTCAAGAAGATGAGAGAAACTTTAGAAACAGCTGAACAGACAGAAATGGCAATAGAGACCATTGAAGCATGCAATGAATTGCTGCGACAGATAATGGTAATTGAGAAAGGAGACACGATTTATGACGGAACTAAAAATGATAAACATGGATGATATAGAAGTAGAAGAAGTCGAATGGCTTTGGCAGGACTTCATTCCGTACAGAAAGGTCACGATCCTGCAGGGAGATCCCGGAGAGGGAAAGACAACTGCACTGCTTAGAATCATAGCAAGCCTTACCACCGGCAGAGAAATCATTTCAGCAGCCGATGATCCTGCGGTAAAAGAACCGGTGAATGTGATTTATCAAACTGCGGAAGACGGTCTGGGAGATACTATCAAACCCAGACTGATTGCAGCTGGAGCTGACTGCAGCAGGGTGCTGGTCATAGATGATTCTGAGAAAGCACTTACTATGTCCGATGAGAGACTTGAGGAAGCGATCATACAGACAGGAGCGAAGCTGGTAGTGCTGGATCCGCTTCAGGCATATCTCGGTGCATCGGTAGATATGCACCGAGCCAATGAAGTAAGACCGATCATGAGCAGAGTCGGAGCACTGGCAGATAAATACGGATGCGCCTTTGTACTTGTAGGTCATATGAATAAGTCATCATTAATGAAAGCAAACTACCGTGGACTTGGATCCATCGACTTCAGCGCAGCTGCCAGGAGTGTGATATTGTGCGCAAGAGTGAAAGACGATCCTGATGTAAGAGTGTTGGTAATCCAAAAGTCATCGTTGGCTTATGAAGCGACACCAATCGCATTCCGCCTAAGCAAAGAAAATGGATTCGAATGGATCGGTGAATACGATATCACTGCGGATGAGCTTCTTGAAGGAAGCAGCAGAGGACAGAAGAACTCAGAAGCAAAGGAATTCATTTCAAACACACTTAAAGACGGTATGATGCCCAGCAAGGAATTCTTTGAACTGGCTGAAGCTCAAGGCATAAGAGAGAGGACCTTAAGGTATGCAATGAAGGAAATGAATGTCCAGACAATCAAAGACGGAGACAAATGGTATAAGGCTCTGCCGGCAGATTGATCAGTAATGGAAGATGGCAAGGTGGCAATGTTTATAGATATAGCCATCTTGCCACCTTGAACCGCGGAGGTGAAATCATGAATGTAATGATACCTGCAAAATTGTTTTATCAGTTATACGGGCATTTCGTCCTTGATATGACCGGTAATGAAGAAGAAATCAAAAAACAGATCATAAAGAAAAATGACTCTATCATCAATCACTACCTGTACACGAAAAGCAAAACTGCAGAGACAGAAGAAGAACGTGAACAGGCGAGAAGGGAGTACCTGGAGTCTGTCGGAATCAGCCCGGACTTCAGATACTGATCCTTCATATTAGTTGGTTACGGGCGCGTGGCACACGCCCGTTATTACAGATAAGCAGGAAGTGTTTGCACTTCAGCCAAGTTTTTGTCCTGCATATCAGGACTGATTATAACCACACAATAGGCCTCGCCGATTGAGAGCGAAATACACCCATTGCACATATCCTGGCGGATCCGTTCAAAGGGTATTTCGCCTCGCAGGGGCGGCCACCGACATCAAAAGGACAGAGAGGAGTTGATATTATGAGGGGAGTAAGTTTCGTAAGGCAGACGAAACTTCCAAATGTCGCAGGCAGGATCGAGTATATATCCAGCGAAGAAAAGCAGGAACATCTCTACGCTGTATATGATACCGCTCCTGAAGGATACTGGCAGGAGCTTGCTAGAGAGAACCAGATGGACTTCAAGATCAGGGGAACGACCGGTAAATGTATAGAGGCAAGAGAGCTGATCATAGCACTGCCGCCGGTATACGCGAGCAGATATGGACCTGATCCGCAGTGGCTTCTGAAACATTTTACAGACAGTTTCAAAGAAAAATATGGTGTGGAGTGTATGGCAGCACTGCATCATAACAAGGCCATAACCAACTATCACATTCATCTTATCTTCTCGGAACGTCGGCTGTTAGCCGAGCCGGAGGAGAAGATAGCTACAAGAAATATGTACTATGACCCTCAGGGGAAACACCTGAGAACGGCTAAACAGGCCAAAGATGAACACGGAAATCTGCTGCCGGGCTACAGTATGATACCGAAAGGTGAAGTGTATGAAAGACATATCTTCGAGAAAAAAGATCCGTACTTCAAAGGGAAACCCTTCACGAATGAAGTAAAAGAGTTCTTCACTGACATAATAAACGAGAGGCTGGAAGACCATCAGAGACTCATAACTTTTCCAAAAGACAGCGCATATCTTCCCACAAAGAAGATCGGAAAGAACAATCCCATGGCTCGGGAGATCAAAGAACAGAACAAAATGAAGGATCAATGGAATGATCTGGTGTTCCGTGCAGAGTGCATGGATGTACCACCGGAGGCTCTTAAAGAAGTAAAAACTGAGTTGATCACAAAGCCTGTGAGAGAGTCGATCATCAAGGCAGAAGGGAAAAAAGATCCGTTGGCATTCAAGAAAATACTCAGTAGAGCAGTGAATACTATGCTGGTAATGGTCAAGAGGACAACCAGGATGAGGCTGGAAACCTTCAAAGAAGCCTGGGGGAATTCACTGAAAAAGTTTATAGAAGTCTGCGCTGATATAGCTAAAGACATGAAACCACCCGTAAGGGAGAGAGGAATTGAGCGATGAAAGAAGTAGTATTATTTTATTACGAGATCCATGCGCTGATAAAGTTGAACAGTATCTGGAAGATAACGGACTGCCCTCACCGGATCTGGAGGAGTTGGAATGCATTATTTTTGATAGTGACTTCTATAACTCTCTCTAAATTGTTATGAAAATTCTACACTGGATGAATCTCTAAATGTAGTTTGCATTTCTGCTGGCAGATGCTTGAATTGTGAAACTACTATTGTTAAATAATAGAACTATCAGGGTAGGTAAAAATATGGAGATAAGAATAAAAATACGATCCCTAATC
>JAIKVS010000155.1 GCA_024685535.1 Oscillospiraceae bacterium
GCCCTCGAAGCGATCGCCGCAATGGGCATAGATGTTGAACTGATCCGCCTCAACGAGTGCGATCTGCATCCCTGCTCCGCTTGCGGAAACGGCCCCTGCCATTCCAAAGGCCCCGCAGCCTGCATCTGGAAAGATGACGGTGCTTGGCTCAATGAGAAGTTCCTTGATTCTGACGGTTATATCCTCGCAGCCCCCGTATGGTCACTCTCTCCCTGCGGCATAGTCACTGACTTCCGCGACAGAGTATTTGGACCGAAGATGGATATGGCTATGTGGGAAATGAACGGCGGCTGCCCCGAATGGGCGAAAGGCCGCAGAAAACAGCGCCCCGGTGGACTGATCTGCGCAGGCGGTGCCCTCACCGAGCACTGGACCAGCCTCGGTATGCCCACACTCTATACCACCACCTTCTCCGCACAGACAAACGTTGTTGACAACCTGAATCTCTATGCCTGCGGCGACGCCGGCGAAGTTTTCCTGAGGCCTGAAGTTGTCCGCAGAGCGAAGTACCTCGGGCAGAACGTCGGCCATGCAGTGCTCAATCCCCAGATCGACTGGGAGAACCGCTGGCTCGGCTCCGATGCCGACGGCGAAGCCTGCCCCGGCTGCCACCTCAGCCTCGTTATAGCAAAGCCCGGCAGAGACTATGTTGAATGCGCAGTCTGCGGCCGCAAGGGCTTTGTAAATCTCGACGAGAACGGCAAGATGAAGTTCACCTGGCCTGTTGACAACCAGAACCGCCTCACCATGATGGGCAAGTTCGACCACGCACGTGAAATCAACCTGCACGGCGAGATCCGCTCCAAGCAGGGCAGCCCCGAGCTCGATGAGCAGATAAAGAAATACCGCCAGATGGAGCAGTGGACCGTTAAGGCCCCCTCCAGAACCAAGAAAAAAGCGGCAAAAGAAGACTGATATCAGATTTTAAAAAGCCGGTCCCGTTCGGGGCCGGTTTTTTCGTGCCTTCATCTCTATGATATACGGTTTTCAACATGGTTGACATAATTCTCAACAGCGATTTTCTGCCCGCTTGATTCGCGCTGTCCCGGCAGGTATAATGGATAAAAAGTATGAAATTATCAGCAGAGTCGAAGGAGGATAATATGATAGTTATTGCAATGGAAGAGGAGCGGAAAAAGTTCGGGCCTGAAGAGGAAGTCCTCGTTACGGGCGTTGGTGCGATAAATATCCTGCGAGCGCTGCATGATCTGCCTCGCGATACGCCGATACATAACATAGGCTATGCCGGAAGCAACAATATCCCCATAGGAACCAGAGTTCGTGTCGGCAGGGTCGAGCTCTATCATCCGCACTATGCATACGAAGAGCCTGTTTTCCAGCTGGATGGAGATGTTCCCTGCTATACCTCCTGCGATTTTGTTGTGGAAACGGAAATTAAGGAACCATGCGTTTTCGATATGGAGCTGGCCTTCATTCTGGCCATGGGCTTTACGAACGTTACCGCTGAAAAGATAATCAGCGACAGCCTCAGCAAAGAGGAGTTCCAGCAGACTATCAGCTGATACAGCCTGATATATCAAAAGGCAGCGGATAAAAATCCGCTGCCTTTTTGCTTTTACTCAATTATTGAACTGGAACTACTTAGCTTGTTTCATTGATGAAGTACGGAAAGAAAATGTAGGGACCATAAGGATTCCAAGAAATCAAACCATTTCCTTTGTATCCTTCGGGTTTATAAGGACCAAATATCTCAGTCTGAAATGATTCATCGTCCTGTTTTGAAAAAACCCCGAGTATCGTCAATCTTTTATTAAAATAATCCTTTACATCATTGTATGGAACAACTGTAGCTTGAAAAGTCAGAACGTTACCGTTCTCATCAACGCAACTGAACGGTGAATCAAGCACCAATACAGTATTATCTGAAATGTCATATTCGGAATACTCCTGTTTTATCTGCTTAAACTGCTCCGTAAGCGCTTCACTCATATTCATGATGGTACCAGTAAGCATCGCAGGTTCACTGACTTTTGGCAAATCCATCGGATCAATCTCAGACAATTCCTCTTTAGCCTCATCTTCCAGATTCTCCTGAACTGTTTCTATATCTGTCCCGTCGTCCGCTTCCTTTTGGGCAGTTCCGCCAACATCCGTTTCTTTAACTGTATTATCCAAATTGTTTTCAGTTAAATTATAGGGATCCGGGACATACGTATTCGATGATATGTCATCTCCCGATGCAATGTCTTTTTTAATTCCCGGCAGGAGTATCACAACAACTGCAATCAGGACGACCAGTCCCGCGGTCAGCCAGATGAATATTGACTTTTTTGGCTTATTATTTGCCGGTATTTCTTCTGGCAGTTCAGGACGATAGAGTTTCACTTTTTCAAGCTCACCCTGAGCACGCTTTATCGGAGTAGCATTTTCCCACTTTGCACGCCAAGCCATCAACTGCAGATCTGTAATACGTGGCATCTCCGCACGACATGTTGAAACTCCATGGCTTATCCCAAGGCGTTCATAGAACTCGGTCTCACCATACCTATAGCGCTCAAGATACATGGCATTGCCCATTTGGAGTTTCAAGCCGCGCGGCATTTCAAAGTCAGTGAGCTTTATGCTGATAACAGTCTTGCCTGAATTCAGCGAGTAAGCAAGCTCGTTCCGGCAATTTACAGATTGAACATAGTTTTCGGTGAGCATCGGCATACATATGGCGCTTTCATCCAGACGCATGGCAACAGTCTCTGTCCAGTCCTCTCCAGCATGTATGCCGTCATCATACCAGACCCTATATCCGTCCATAACTAAGCGTTCAACTATGGGATAGACCATATGTGCATCATCATGGGCATAGCTGATAAATATAAAAGGTTCTTTACCGTCGTAAGCTTTTACATCACAGTTCATGTGTCGCTTACCTCTCTTCCGGCAGTTTCTTTTTTCACTTTCTTATCTTCAGATCAATTATTCGTTGTACTCCCGCTGGGCTTTATTGATGAAGACGAAGCCTGCGATCATGCCGGCAATGGCCGGAAGCCTCATGAGTAAGGATCTTGTGACAAAGTTGAGCATTCCGGTAAGGCATATGCCTATTCCGATGAGAGTTACGCCAAAGCCGACGAGGCTGGTATAGGCTATGATGTTCTCAGGTTTAACGGCGCTGTAATTCGCGCTGTGGACGAGCGAG
>JAIKVS010000116.1 GCA_024685535.1 Oscillospiraceae bacterium
TTTTTTTTCTTGAACGCATTGCGGGCTTTTTGCCCGCCCCACTTGGCACCCGCCCCCGCCGGGCACGCAATCTCTCTTTTTAAATAATACTTGACACAATGGCCGGTTTGTGCGGCCGCTTTATTGGCCATATATCAAAGCCAATAAAAGCGGCCCTTGTAGTGAGGTAACAGTGTTCATTACAAGGAGGCGCAGAATGAAACCGAAAACCTTAAAGGAAATACTCCGGCGGGAGGTCGATTCGCTGGATGTATCGGAGTGTGCGAAAGATCCAGATCGAGACTTTTCACGAACAAGAAAGTTGCCGCTTAATACCCTGATTACTACGATGTTACATATGGAGGGACAATCCGTCGGAAATGAATTGCTCTCAGTGTTCCCAAAAGCCAGCGAAACACCGTCACCAGCAGCATTCGTCCAGCAACGCAACAAGCTGAAATCTGGAGTGTTCGATGTTCTGTTCCGATCCTTTGTCGAGGCTGTGGAAGCTGCGCAAGCACCCCGAATGTTTCGTGGCATGCGGTTGCTCGCTATTGATGGATCCGAAATACACATTCCCACAGATTTGTCGAACGAAAAGACTTTATGTGTTTCGAATGAGGGGCAAACTCCATACAGCATGATGCACTTGAATGCGATGTACGACCTTCTTCAGAGGACTTATGTAGATGAGATAGTACAGGATTTTCGGGAAATGAATGAAAATGCTGCTTTCGTTGAGATGGTAGACAGATCCTGGATAGATAAAGCTCTTGTTATGGCCGACAGAAACTATGAATCGTTCAACGGCTTTGCTCATGTGATCGAAAAAGGCTGGTATTTCCTGATCAGAGTCAAGGATGTCGGATCCAGCGGTATGCTAAAAGGATTGGATCTTCCAGTTGAGGATTTCTTTGATGTCGAGATAAATCTGAATCTCACGCGAAAGCAGACAAATGCCGTGAAAGCTCTCTTGCATGATCGGAATCACTATCGTTGGATCCCCTCTACTTCAACTTTCGACTATCTGCCTGTTAGAAATCGAAGAACTGAATCAACGAAGTGGTATCCATTATCCTTCAGAGTTGTGAGATTCCCAATTTCAGAAGATAGCTATGAGGTCATCATCACGAACCTGCCGGCAGAGGAATTTCCACCGCCAGAGATAAAGAAACTCTACGCAATGCGATGGGGCATTGAGACTTCATTTCGGGCACTGAAGTATACAGTCGGTCTTCTGTATTTTCACTCAAAAAAAGCGGAGTATATCCGCCACGAGATAGCTGCAAGATTGATCATGTACAACTTCTTCGAACTGATCACCACCCACGTGATCATTATGACGAAGGACAGGAAATATAGCTATAAAGCTAATTTCACCAGAGCGGTGCACATTTGCAGGATGTTTCTCAAAGGCGATATATCTCCACCTGATGTTGAAACACAGATAGCCAGGAATATCGTTCCGATCCGCCCCGATCGGCAACGAAAGCGTGAAAGGCAATTTAGTTCTGTGATCAGCTTCGCTTACAGATTATCATAATCAGTTGTCTTTCGCATTAATCTCGAGGTGTTTTTATCCTCGGATTATAAATTCGCGCGCTCGAGGGACGGGCTCCAAGCTGGAAGGGTCTAAATGCGCGCGACTAATACATGTCTCGCGTAAGTATGCATTTTTGCAGGCTGTATTTTGCGTTCGTGAAAAGCTCATTTAATTCAATTTCTCATACGAAAACGGCACATCCACATGACTTTTCATCATATAAACGTGCCGTGTTTCTCGTTGCTGGCTCAGCCTGTCATCTTAACTTAATGACATTGATCAGCCGATCCGCGATTTTTATTGTTTTTATTCCGTGAACCTCTTTTCAAAATTCCCGTATATCTTGGTGCCTTCATTGACCATGACGAAGGCATTAGGGTCTACCTCTTTTACGATTTTTATCAGTCTCGGCAGCTCATATTTCGTTACCATGGTCGTAAGAACATAGGTGTCCTCATCAGTATAGCCGCCTGCTCCGTGCCAGTAAGTCAGTCCCCTTCTCACCTCGTTTATGACCTTATCCGTTATGCCTTCCTTCTTGGTAAAGATCATCACCTGCACGTTTCTGTTCTGCGTGTGCTGATAGTCAAGCGCAAGTGCATTCACTACCGCAAATATCATTGAGTATACAACGATGCGTATATCGAAAAGGAAAAAGCAGACTCCGTATATCACTGTGTTGATGGCTATGGATATTTTTCCGACGCTGAAATTCGGATGCGTCTTTGAAAGCGCAACTCCTATGATGTCCTGGCCTCCGCCGGACGTACCGCCCTTCAGCACCATTCCTGCGCCGGTACCCGTGACGAGACCTCCCACAAGGCAGGCAGTCAGATAATCATCAAATACCGGTTTTGATGCTACGGGTACGAGCGACATGCAAAGTGAGGCTATTCCGATCGAGATGACCGTTGTAACACAGAATTCCTTCCCCAGAGCCTTATAGGCAAGAACGAACAGCGGCATGTTGAGGATGTAGTATATGATGCCGAGATAATCGATCCCCGGGATCTGCGGCACATGAAGGACATCCACCAGCAGCATGCGGAGCAGCATGGACATGCCCGTGAATCCGCTGCTGTAAAGGTTCATCGGAGTGATGATCATATTGATGCCAACCGCAAAAAGAAGGTTGCCCCCGATAACGAGGGCTATCCTGTTCAGCATGTGTTTTCTGTCGCTTGTGCCGGCTATTGATTTCATCAGTATTACTCAGCCTTGATCTTCTTCCAGTAATCGCTGTAAAGGTCAGTTGTTGCAGGATCCAGTGAAATCAGCGACTCACAGCGCCCGATCGTCTCATCATCAGGGAATACCGCCTTTTCGTTCAGGTACTCCTCATCTATCAGTTCGAGGGCCGCTTCATTCGGAGTCGTATAATACAGGTAGTCGAAGTTCTTTACTGCAACGTCAGCTCTGCAGAGGTAATTGATCCACGCCTCCGCGCTCTCCTTGTTCGCAGCATCCTTCGGGATCACCCATGAGTCCACGAAGAATTCCGACCCTTCCTTAGGAATGACAAATTCAACATCCTCGTTCAGGTCCTTCGTGTAGATATATTCGCCGTTCCATACAACACCGACCGCTGCTGATCCGTTCGCGAGAAGATCGCGGGCGGAATCGTTGGCGTACTTGTATACCAGAGGTTTCTGCTTTATGAGTTCATCTGCGGCTGCCTTTATCTCATCTTCGCTTGTGGAATTCTCTGAGTATCCGAGTTTTTTGAGAGCGATCATGAATGCGTCACGAACGCTGTCAGGCATGACCAGGCTGTCCTTGAACTTCTCATTCCAGAGATCATCCCATGAGTCGATCTCTACGTCGCCGACCATCTCCTTGTTGTACAGTATGCCGGCGATACCGAGCTGATAAGGCACCGAATACTTGTTGCCCGGATCGAAACTCTCAGACTTCTTCATATATACATCAGCGATATTCTTTATTTCAGGAATGTTGTTCTTATCAAGCTCATCGAGCATGCCGTTCCCGATCATGCGCTGTATCATGTAATCTGATGTGCAGACGCAGTCATATGTCGTAGCGTTATTCTCAAGAACAGTGTACATTTCCTCTGCCGTATCGAAATAATCCGGTATGACCTTGATGCCGGTCTCAGCCTCAAAATCCTCGATCAGTTCCGGATCAAAGTAATCACCGTAGCAGTAAACATAAACTTCCCCGTTGGCGCCGCTCCTGCAGCCGCTCAAAAATGCTGCAGAAGAGGTCAGCATCAGGAACACAGCCATAAGGGCTGCCGCTTTTCTGAGCATAAGGTTTTTTCTGGTTTTTTTCATTCTTTTCGGGACCTCGCTGGTTTCATGAAGTAACATTTGTGTAATTATATACTATTCACACTGTCAGTGTAATTATTGTTGAAAAGAAAAAGACCGCTTCCGCAGTCTTTTGTTGGAGGCGACACCCGGATTTGAACCGGGGGTGAAGGTTTTGCAGACCTCTGCCTTACCACTTGGCTATGTCGCCATACAGTAAAGGGGTTCCGCAGAGCCCCTTTCCATCTTGGCTAGGGTAGTAGGATTCGAACCTACGAATGACGGAATCAGAATCCGTTGCCTTACCGCTTGGCTATACCCCATTAATATTGCAATTGATATTGTAGCACAACTTGACTAAGTGTCAAATAAGAATTTGGGGTGGATGGTGGGATTCGAACCCACGAATACTGGAGCCACAACCCAGGGTCTTAACCACTTGACGACACCCACCACGGTTTTAAAAAAAGTGGCGACCGGGAACGGGCTCGAACCGTCGACCTCCAGCGTGACAGGCTGGCATTCTAACCAGCTGAACTACCCGGCCGCGAAATGGTGGGCGCAATAGGGCTCGAACCTATGACCCCCTGCTTGTAAGGCAGGTGCTCTCCCAGCTGAGCTATGATCCCATGATGGTAGCGGCGACTGGACTTGAACCAGTGACCTTCCGGGTATGAACCGGACGCTCTAGCCAGCTAAGCTACGCCGCCATATCGCTTGATTCATTCAATCGCGCTTGATTATATTAGCAAATGGAAAAACGCTTGTCAACAAAATTTC
>JAIKVS010000118.1 GCA_024685535.1 Oscillospiraceae bacterium
GTAAAGCTTTGAAGCCATGCAAACACCCGGGCTGCCCGAGACTTACTGAGGGTAGCTACTGTGCAGAACATCTCCCCCTGCACCCTGACAGACCGTCTGCTTCAAAGCGAGGCTACGGCAGTAAATGGCAGCGAGTAAGCAAGGCTTATCTCCGAAAGCACCCACTCTGCGTAAGGTGCCTTGCAGAAGGTCGCTTCATAACAGCAACGGTAGTCGACCACGTTATTCCTCATCGCGGTGACCGCTGTCTTATGTGGAGCGAATCAAACTGGCAGGCGTTATGCAAGTCATGCCACGACAAAAAAACCGGTCGTGAAGACAGCAGACCGGAATACTCTTACTGATTGGGGCTGATCCCCGGGGGTATCGAAATCTCTGCGGACTATCCACAGGAAGACCGGCGCCCCCTCTTACGCACAAAAAGGCAGGTTCAAACGCCCTATTAACCCCTCGAATATTTTTACAAGCCGAAATCCTCGTGATTTCGGTATTTTTTATAGGTAGGTGATAAAATGGCCAAGGACGGTACGAACCGCGGCGGACGCCGTGTCCGCGCAGGTGATAAACCGAAGCCTCTCTCAGAAAAGATAGCAGCAGGTGAAGATGCGGATATCATAGAATTTACTCCGACCATGTTGGAAGGTGCTGAACTAGATGATGCCGCAGACCTTGCCGGTGAGGATATGCCCTCGCCAGGAGAATACCTTTCGGCACAGCAGAAGGACGGAAAGCCACTTGGAGCTGATGAGATATACAAGGAAACATGGCTCTGGCTTAAAAATCGCGGCTGTGAAAGACTTGTTAACAAACGCCTCCTTGAAAGTTACTCTATGGCTTTTGCCCGTTTTATACAGTGTGAAGATGCTCTCTCAAAATACGGTCTGCTCGGCAAGCATCCGACAACAGGCGGAGTAGTAGCTTCACCATTTGCATCCCTCAGCCAATCCTACCAGAAACAGGCTAATCTGCTCTGGTATGAGATTTTTGATATAGTGAAGCAGAACTGCACTACCAAGTTTGACGGCTCTCCGCAGGATGACTTGATGGAGCAGCTTCTGCGCACAAGAAACAAGTAAGGAGTATATTATGAAACAAACCCCTGATGCGAATTTCTGGCGAGAGCTTAATGGTAACCGAGTGTATATGACAAAACAGCAGTACCGGACTATAAAGGGACAGGCTGTAAAAGGCAATATACTTGATGCCCGTAAGGGACTAAAGAAAATTATGATGCGGAGGAATATAAAATGAATACGACTAAAGATTTTCAGCTTGTCAGTACAGACAAGCTCATTCCTTATGTAAATAATGCGAGAACACATTCTCCTGAGCAGATAAAGAAGCTTCGCTCATCACTGAGAGAGTTCGGCTTTATTAATCCTGTTATTATAGACAGAGACTATAACGTCATAGCAGGTCACGGTCGCCTTATGGCGGCGAAGGAGGAAGGCATCACGGAGGTGCCATGTGTATATGTAGATTACCTGACAGAAGCACAAAAGAAAGCATATATCCTGGCTGATAACCGCATGGCACTGGATGCTGGCTGGGATGAGGAGCTTCTCGCCGTTGAGATACAGGAACTGCAGGACCTGGGATATGACCTATCAATGACCGGTTTCGATGAAAAGGAGCTGGCCGATCTTTTCTCTGATGGAACAGGAAGTGAAGCTAAGGATGATGATTTTGATCTTACGTCTGCTCTGGAAATGGCTGCATTTGTAGAAAAAGGTGACCTTTGGACAGTTGGCAGGCATCGTCTCATGTGCGGTGATGCCACCAGTCCAGAAGATGTAAACACACTTATGGGCAGTGTTAAGGCCAATCTTATCCTGACCGATCCACCCTACGGTGTATCTTTCAAAAGCTCCAGCGGGCTGACCATTCAGAACGACAGTATGAAGAACGAGGAGTTTTACACATTTCTGCTGTCGGCGTTCAGATGTATGGCAGACCACCTCGAAAAAGGCGGTGCTGCTTATGTGTTTCATGCAGATACGGAAGGACTGAACTTCCGCAGGGCGTTCATCGACGCAGGTTTCCACCTTGCAGGCTGTTGTATCTGGGTGAAGGATAGCCTCGTCTTAGGCCGCTCCGACTATCAGTGGCAGCACGAGCCTGTGCTGTACGGCTTTATGCAGAACGGCAAGCATAAATGGTATTCTGACCGCAAGCAGACAACGCTCTGGAACTTCGACAAGCCCAAGCGCAATGCAAACCACCCTACCAGCAAGCCTCTTGACCTACTCGGTTATCCCATCGGCAACTCCACACAGGAGAACGGAGTTGTCATCGACACCTTCGGAGGCAGCGGCTCGACGCTTATGGCGTGTGAGCAGATGAACCGCATCTGCTACATGATGGAACTTGACGAAAAATACGCCTCCGTCATTCTCCGGCGCTACGTTGAGGACACCGGTGATTCCGAAGGCGTGTATGTAATTCGTAACGGACAGCAGATTCCT
>JAIKVS010000205.1 GCA_024685535.1 Oscillospiraceae bacterium
AGGTGTCCGGTACAAAGACCTCCGAAAAGCTGGCCGGGCTTGAGGTTGACTCCGGTAGCAGCACATTCGTCAAATCCGTCGGGAAGCCATGAAGATATACCGGAAGAGAAGGTGTGGGTCTTCCAGAATTCACGGGTGCTCATGAAAAGCTCCGCTTCTTCTTTTTTCATGATGAGACGTACACCGGTCGTATCATCACAGTGATAATAACCGTCATCCCAAAGAGTCCAGTGGGTGGGATCTTCGCCGGCAAGCTGGCTGAACAGCCATTCAGCTTCCCATTCGGGCCACACTCCGCAGCCGAGGAATTCCTTACCGATGTTGCCTACGAAAACATCGAAATCCTCAACACGTACGGTCATGTTGGAAACTATTTCGTATGTGGTCTTGGGGATCTTGATGTCGGGGGGCAGTTTGTCATATTTCTTGTATGCATTTACAACACTCATGACCCTTTCTGCGTCGACGGCAATAACCCTGTCACGAACCATTTCTCTGAACGCCCATACGCGGTCAGTAACGCCTCTGAATTTGTAAGCCATAGTTATTCTCCCTTCTTGAAATAAATATAAATTAAGAGCATATTAATATACGACCAAGCGGATAAAACATCCACTTAATAGGTATCGTATACTGAATTTATTATATATTCTCAAATTAAAACTGTCTAGACTTTTATCAAATTTACCATATTATCCAAAAAAAAGAGCTAAAATTTTACAGTAAAAGACAGGAGGAGTTTTGCCTTTGCAAAACTCCTCCTGTCTTCTGAAAGATCAGATATGAATAGTTTAAATAAAAGTGTTTTCCGTACGGCTGATTACATCGTTCTGCATCGGAACGGTCAGCTCGTTGAAATATGCCGAGTAGCCGGCAATACGTACAACAAGGTCGCGGTATGCTTCAGGTTTTTTCTGAGCTGCACGCATGGTTTCGGCACTGACGATGTTATACTGGACTTCCATGCCGCCCTTTTCAAAATATGCTTTCGTTGCATTTATCAGAGACTGTTTTGCCTCCTCGGTGTTTACGGCAGAGGGATGAATGCGGATATTAAGGGCGATACCGTCCATAAAGTGACCGTGATCAAAGCAGACGGTGGAATTGAATACTGCAAGAGGGCCGTTCTTATCACGTCCCTGGGCAGGGGAGGTAGCGTCGGCTATGGGTGTTCCGGCCTTTCTGCCGTCGGGAGTTGCCCAGGTCATAGCACCTATCATTACGTGGGTGGCAGCGCCGTAAAGGCCTGCTTTATAGTGATTTGTACGGGTGCTGTAGCATTCGGAGCATTCCTTATAGTAAAGGTCGGTAATCCATTTCATCTCGCAGTCTGCATAAGGATCGTCATTACCGTAGTGGGGGACTTCATTGAGAATGCGCTCGCGCAGATCCTCATAACCTTCCCAGTTGGCCATAACCGCATCATACAGTTCGCGCGTTGTGCAGAAGTTGTTGTCAAAGCACATATATTTAATCGTTGTGAGTGAGTCAGCTATGGTAGCAAGACCGGTGGCAGTATCACCGTAAGAATTGTATTTTGCACCTCCGCATGCAACGTCAAGTCCTTTCTCCATACAGCCTTCAATGGAGATAGAGAGTGCGACCTGAGGAGCATACCACATGGCAAGATATTCCACGTAGTTCTGCATGGTGACGCCCCACTTGAAGAAGAAATCATACTGGGTCACGACAGCTTTACGTACCTCATCCATGCTCTTCATATCGTACAGATAGCCTGTCTTAGGTGCGCCCTCGCCTTTGGTCAGCGGGTTTACGCCGTTATTGATAGCGGCAAGGAAAAGAGATGCATGATTGAATACATCCGTTCCAACGTGCAGACCGTTGCCGCAGGGCCAATCGTTGCCGCAGCCGACGATCTCCTGACATCCGATGATGCCGTAGTTCCTTGCATCATAAAGAGAGAATCCAAGTTCCCGCATAACATTGGGGATAATGACTTCATCATTCTGGAACAGGGGAAGTCCGCCCACCAGACGGGAAGTTTCGACAGCGCATTCCCAGAGTTTCTGAGGCGTATTCTTATTGATCCTCAGGGAAATGGTCGGATCGTGCAGGAGAAGACGTCCGACAGTTTCAAGAACCATATATGTTACGGGATTGGTAGCGTCCTCACCGGTATTGGGGTCTACACCGCCGATAGTGGTGTGGTGGTAAGTAACGCCTACGCCTGTTCCGGCAGCACGTCCGGGGTCAGATGCACGGTAGAAGCAGTTGGAACGAAGGAAGAAAGCATCCACTATTTCCTGAGCTTCATCCATGGTCAGGCGTCCTTCGGCAAGGTCTTTTTCAAGGAAAGGCCAGGTGTACTGGTCAAAACGACCGAAGGCAAGAGCCGGCTGACGGCAGTCCATATACAGCAGCAACTGATACATGATGGCAGCCTGGCATGCCTCCCAGAAAGTCCGTGCAGGGTTCTCGGATATCCATTCAAGGCCATCGGCCATCATTTCAAGTTCAGCTTTGCGTTTGGGATCGGTGCATTCAGCAGCTTTTTCAGCACAAACCTGTCCCTGACGCTTAATAAGGGTTATGGCTGCATCACAGATTATCTGAGCGGATTTATAGAACATAAATTTATTCATGTCGTATCCCATCAGATTACCTTTGTGAGCTTCGATCCAGTCGGTAGCCTGTTTGCGGATCGCACCGTAACCAACGTTGATTATCTTATCATATCCCGCAACAAGATGGCCTGTAGGAAGAGCCCCGAAAAGCTGGCCCTTGTTCAGGTTTATTCCCATATAGGCACAGTCATCATAGCCGTCGGGCTGCCATGAACTGAAATACTGTGAGAAGGTGTTCTTTTCCCAATAGTCACGTACAGAAAGGAAATAGTCGATGTCGTCGCGGCTCATGCTGAGATGGACTCCGGAGGGGTCGGTACGGTGATAGAGACCATCGTCCCTGAGCTCCCAGAGAGACTCTTCTTCCGGAGCGGCAAGCTCTCTCCAAAGCCATTGAGATTCCCATTCAGGCCAGATGCAGCAGCCGAGAAAATGCTGGCCGATACTGCCGACGATAAGGTCGAAATCCTCGCAGCGGCAGGTGATGCCTTTGCAGATCTCGAGAGTGGTAAGAGGCATCTTAATGATAGGAGGAACTTTATCATATTTTTTATAGCATTCGGTCAGTATTTTGACACGCTCTGTATCAACTCTGATCACTCTGTCCCGAACGAGCTGCCTCATGTGTAGGATTCGTTCTGTTGCCGGTTTAAATTCGTACATAATTCTGCTCCTTTCACGATATTCAGTACATGATAATAATATTTTCCGTATTATTATAAAACAGTATAAATGCCGGAAAACGGTGAAATATAATGCCAAAACAGAAAAAATAGCCAAAAATATTTCAACATATAATTCATCATATATTATATACAACAAATAACGTCCTGTCTAGATTTTTACAGGTATTTTAATGCATGAATGTCATAAACAGGGAAGACAGTCCGGGGAATAAAAAAAGAAAAAC
>JAIKVS010000242.1 GCA_024685535.1 Oscillospiraceae bacterium
CTACTCTTTCTCTTCCTGCTTCAAACTGCGGTTTTATCAGGCAGATAAGATCAGCATCATCAGAAAGAAGAGCAGAAACAGCCGGCAGCAAAAGTTTAACAGAAATAAAAGAAGCGTCCATCACAGCAAGATCGATCACATCTGGTACAGTCTCATGATCGATATATCTTACATTAGTACGTTCAAGGTTAATGACCCTGGGATCATTTCTAAGCTTCCAAGCCAGCTGTCCATACCCTACATCCACTGCATAGACCAGTTCAGCGCCATTTTGAAGCAGTACATCAGTGAAACCGCCTGTTGAAGCTCCGCAGTCTATACATTTTTTCCCCTTTGGATCAACTTCGAAAATCTTCAGGGCTTTCTCAAGCTTAAGTCCTCCTCTGCTCACATACGGCAATGTATTGCCTTTAACCTCAATAACACTGTCTTCAGCTATCTGTGAGCCGGGCTTGTTTTCCTTTACACCGTTAACGTAAACTATGCCTTCCATTATCAGAGCTTTTGCTCTTTCACGGCTCTCGGCAAGAGAACGTTCAAACAGCAGCTGATCAAGTCTTTTCTTACTCATTTTTGTTTTTTATATGCTTCAAAGCTTCATCAGCTATCGATACAGCATCAAGGCGGTACTTTCTGCGCAGTTCATTAGAGTCGCCATGCGGTACTATACCGTTACCAAGATTAAGCAGAATGGTGTCCCGTATCTGAACATCAGCCTTCACGGCCGCCTCTGTTATTATAGCGCCCATGCATGACGAACTGCAGACTTCTTCCGCCGCAAGAAGAATGCCGGTTCGTTTCAGTGATGATAATGTTTCACTGAATCTGTTCGGTTTCAATATTCCAAGCTTAATAACTTCCGCCTGAACGCCTTTGCTTTTCAATATATCAGCAGCAGAAAGCAGGTCATTTATTTCAGACCCGTAACCAACAAGAGTGATATCATCACCACTGCATAATACCTGCTCTTCACAGACATGGCATTCCTTATACCGTCCTTCACTGTCCTTTGGGATTCTGACTGCTACAGGTCCGTATACATCATAAACAGCATATCGGAGCATTTCTCTGAATTCAGCATATGAAGCAGGCGCAAGAATAGTCATATTGGGTATCATGCTGAGAAATGCAACGTCAAATACACCGTGATGCGTCATACCGTCCTGACCGACAATGCCTGCACGTTCAACGCACAGAACGACATGAAGATCAAGCAGAGAAACATCATGTATCAGCATATCAAAGCTTCTTTGCAGAAAACTCGAATAAACAGCAAATACCGGGATCATCCCCTGTTTTGCAAGGCCTGCTGAGAAAGTAACGGCATGGCCTTCCGTTATACCTACATCAAAAAATCTCTCCGGAAACCGTCTTTTGAAAGTGTCGAGTCCGGTACCGCTTGACATGGCTGCAGTAATAGCGACTGTCTTCCTGTTTTCATTCGCTATTTCACAGATATACTCTCCGAACATGTCCGAATAATTCGATTTCTGATCGGGAACTTTACCTGTTTCCTTATCAAATGGTCCGACTCCGTGGTATATATCAGGATTCTCCTCGGCATATGCACAGCCTTTTCCCTTTTTGGTAATGACATGAACGATGACAGGCTTCCTCATTTCTTTGGCATGTCTGAAAACATTTGTCATTGTATTCACATCATGACCATCTATAGGTCCGAGGTATTCAAATCCAAGATCAGTGAAAATGTTATTCGGAAGAAGCGCGCCTTTAATCTTCTCCTTGGAATTATGGATTATTCTATACAGTGTTCCTGTTTTAAATATATTTTCCTTGAGCCAGCTCTTAAATGAAAGATAATCCATGTTTATCCTGAGCTGCTGCAGTGTATAAGCCATTCCGCCGACGTTTTTGCCGATGGACATATTATTGTCGTTGATTATTATTACAAGAGGCTCTTTGCTCTGCGATGCATTGGTAAGTCCCTCATACGCAAGGCCTCCGGTAAGAGATCCGTCGCCGATAACTGCAACAACATCATAGTCTTTGCCGAGCAATGTCCGTGCTTTTGCCATTCCAAGGGCAACTGAAACAGAGTTTGACGCATGTCCGGAAACAAAAGCGTCAGCATTGCTTTCATAAGGATTCGTAAATCCGGACAATCCGCCGGTCTTTCTTAGAGTATCAAAGTATTTATATCTGCCTGTGAGTATCTTATGAGTATAAGACTGATGACCTACGTCAAAGACAATTCTGTCCACTTCAGGTGAGAAAACACGATGCAGCGCAACAGTAAGTTCAACTGCTCCGAGGTTGGATGAAAGATGACCGCCGTTATGAGAAACTGTGTCAGTAATCGTATCACGTATCTCATCGCAGAGAGCAGAAGTCTCTTCTTTTGTAAGAGACAGGAAATCATCATATGTATTTATCTTTTCGATTATTTTCAAATTGATCAACCGCTTTCAGTTTTTTCTGTATGCCAGGGAATCAGCCAGATCAAATACAATGGAGGTATCAGAGAAAGACTGTCTGACAGCATCCTTGGCATTACAGGTAAGTTTCTCTATTAAGGCAAGACAGTATTCCTCACCATAGAGAGACATATAGTTGATTTTTTTATCCTTTGAATCAGAACCGATGCTTTTTCCAAGCTGCTCACTGTTTCCGACAACATCAAGCACATCATCTCTTATCTGAAAAGCACGCCCGATATTGTCACCGAACACAGAAGCTGCATTTAGCTGTTCGTCAGTACCTTCAGCACATATAACACCCATCATACATGCCGCTTTAAGAAGTGCGCCCGTTTTCAGTGTATTGATCGTTATGATATCCTCTTCCGATAATTCATCATCATAGTTTGTATCCAGATACTGTCCGCCGCACATACCGTTTAATCCGGCTGCTTCAGATAACACCATGATGCACCTGGCTTTTACTATGTCTGCAAGTTCAGATGAAGAGATCTGATAAAACGCCTCTGTAAGAAGAGCATCCCCGGCAAGCACCGCATTGCACTCGCCAAAAACTTTATGATTTGTCGGAAGACCTCGTCTGAGGTCATCATTATCCATACAGGGAAGATCATCATGGATAAGGCTGTAGGTATGGAGCATTTCAATTGCACACGCTGCGGGGATCGCAGCATGGAAATCTCTGCCCGTCATTCTGCAGAATTCCAGCACCAGAACAGGCCTTATTCTTTTTCCCCCTGCGTTAAGGCTGTATGCCATTGCATCATAAAGACCTTTATATTTTGAGTTTTTACACTCTATGGCCTTCTTCAGCCTTTCATTTATAAGGCGTGTATATTCACTGAGCATCATTAACTGCATCTCCTGAAAAAGATACTGTAGCAGGTGCCTGTTCATAAGAGCTTTTCAGCAGTTCCACTTTCTGTTCCGCCTTCTCAAGCAATGAGTCGCATTTATTCAGAAGGCTCATACCTTCTTCGTAAAGTGCTATCGTTTCATCAAGCCCTGAATTTCTTTTTTCAAGGATCTCAAGAATTTCTTCAATACGTTTGACAGCATCTTCAAACCGTACATCTTTATTCATATATGTTTTTCTCCCGGGAAGTTATCCTTTTTACCGTGCATTCGGCGCTGCCGTCATTGAAAATCAATTCAATGCTGTCCATAACACTGAGCTGCTTTGCTGAAAATACAGTTTTTCCTTCCTTTATTGCAACTGTGTACCCTCTGGAAAGCACACCATATGGATTAAGTGCGCTCAGTCTGCCGCGCGCAGCATTCAACCGGCTTTTTTCAGTGTTCAGATAATTATCAATGTATCTTTCGAAATCGTCATAAAATGCGGCAAGATCGAGCCTGTTATCATTAAAAAGCAACGAAGAATCTGATATTAAGCGGTTTTTCTTTAGACCATCGAGCCTGCTCCTGTAATCGGAAACAAGTCTGTCGAGCCGGTGTTCAATTCTTATCCGATATCCGTCAAGCTTGTCTCGGATTTCTTTTATATCAGGGACGGCATATTCAGCCGCGTTGGAAGGTGTAGATGCTCTCAGGTCAGAAACAAAATCAGATAAAGTAACATCCGGTTCATGCCCGACAGCTGATATGACAGGAATAACAGAATCAAAAATAGCCCTGCAGACTAACTCCGTATTGAATGCCCATAAATCTTCTATACTGCCGCCGCCACGTCCGGTAATGATCAGGTCGGCAAGCTCATATCTGTTTACATATGAAACAGCCTCTGCTATGTCTGCCGGTGCATCAGATCCCTGAACGATCACAGGAACAACCAGTACAGAGCTGAGAGGCCATCTTTTATTCAGGATATTCAGGATATCACGTACTGCAGCGCCCGTAGGAGAAGTAATGACGGCGATCCTCTCCGGATACTCCGGAATCGACTTTTTATGTGCCTGATCGAACAGGCCCTCTTCGTTCAGTTTTTTCTTAAGCTGTTCAAATGCAAGCTGCAGTTCACCAGCGCCTTCAGGGATTATTTTCTGACAGTATATCTGATATGTTCCGTCCCTCAGATATACGGATACTCTGCCGAATATCAGTACCTTCATGCCGTTTTCAGGCTTAAATTTCAGATTATTTGCGTTATTTCTGAATAAAACACATCTGACTGATGATTCGGTATCTTTAAGTGAAAAGTAGTGATGACCCGAAGAATGATATTTGTAATTGGAGATCTCACCTTTTACAAATACTGAAATGAGAACTTCATCTTTATCAAAGAGATTCTTTATATAATTATTGAGTGAAGTGACTGTAAAAGCCTTAAGATCCATAAATTATCCTTTGGACAAAGCTTTATTGACTGAGCCTAGCAGACCGTTTATAAAAGAGACGGTCTCAGGACTGTCGAATGATTTTGCAATCTCCACCGCTTCATTGATCGTGACAGAAGGCGGAATGTCATCAAAATACAGCATTTCGCATACTGCGCACCGCATTACAGCCAAAGCA
>JAIKVS010000077.1 GCA_024685535.1 Oscillospiraceae bacterium
CTGCGGCCGGGGCACCACAATAATCCCGGCCAGAGGCGGTTATAAGGATGACCGTAGAGACATAGTCCTCTGCGCATGCAGCACCAAGGACATGATAAGCGTGGAATCCGCGGTTAAGGATATAGATGCAAACGCATTCTCAGTCATTCTGGAGTCGAGCGAAGTGCTCGGGAACGGATTCAGGATGCTTCGCGTGGCGGAGCCGGAACAGTAAGGATAAAAAAGACATCAGCGCCTTCACAGGCGGCTGATGTCTTTTCTTTTCATTGAGAACGTGACTCATACAAGGTCTTTGTGCGATGCATAGAATTCATTATAGTCCTTCAGCATGTATTTGAGAAGATTCGGAGTGTCGAGCCCGTAGGGGCAGCGGGATGCGCAGAGCCCGCAGCCGACGCAGTCGTTTATCTTCTGCATCTTTGCGTACCACTCATCGCTCATGTACTGCTGCCAGGGCGAACGGCGGAGCAGCATGTTCATTCTTGCGCAGTTTCGTATCTCTATACCGACTGTACACGGGCTGCAGTAGCCGCATGAGCGGCAGAAGGTACCTGAGAGTTCTTTTCTCTCGTTGCTGATGAAAGCGCTGAGCTCTTCATCAAGGACAGGCTCCTCTTCAGCAACTGCGAGCCATTGCGCGAGTTCTTCCAGAGTCTGTATGCCGTATATGGGAACAACATTGTCATAGCTGCACATAAAGGCGTGCACTGCGCGGGTGTTCGTCAGCATTCCCCCGGCAAGACCTTTCATCGCGATATAACCCATATTTGCCTTTTTGCATCTATCGGCAAGTGCAAGATCGCGCTCGGAGGAGATATAGCTGAAAGGAAACTGGCATGTCTCAAAAAAACCGGAATCTATGCATTTTTCAGCTACATCCACTCTGTGCGAGGTGAAGCCTATATGGTCTATCCATCCGCGGCGCTTTGCTTCAACGGCACCTGCGTACGCCCCGTCGGGATCATCAGGATCAGGCATTTCGGGCACATTGTGAAACTGGAACAGATCTATATGGTCGGTCTGAAGCATCTTCAGGCTGTTTTCTATATGCGATAGAACGCCTTCACGGCCTCTTGCCATGCTTTTTGTGGAAAGAACTATATTATCTCTGACCTGAGAAAGAGCAAGGCCTATCTTCTTTTCACTGTCGGTATATCCGTTTGCGGTATCAAAGTAGCGTATGCCGCCGTCATATGCGGCCTGGAGCAGATCAACTGCGTATTCGACTGTGCAGCGCTGGAGCGGCAGACAGCCCATAGCTGGTTTGGTGACCTTAAGTCCGGTCCTGCCGAGCATAACGGTTTTCATATCTCAGCCTCCTGTTATTTCGTTATTAAGATAATATCATCGCTGTGGCGCCGATACAAGTCTTTATCCGCCCGAAGCATGGCAAAACGGAGAAGAATTCCCGTTGCAATAGTCCGGATATGATAATATAATTTTAATGTTATACTGATTTAATATTGTACTGACAGCGGATGATGGCGAAAGTCAGCGTTTGACGTGTGCCTATCCGCAGAAAAGGACGGTATGAAATGAGCAACTGCCTCCCGTATGTCAATGACTTTTTCAAAGATCTGGAGATATATGAGGATATAGCCCGCGGGCACAGCTACAAGGCGTATATAAGCGGTTCGGTAAGGGAGTTCCTCTCAAATGAGAACAGGAAGAACGCCCTTGATGTATACCGTATGTTTTTTGACTGCTATCGCATATGCATGGCCGGAGAAGAAAATCCCTTTGCGGATATAGTGGATATCCTTCTCAGATATGAGGATACTGCCGCCACTCTGATAGATAAGCAGAGGGATCACGTGGTGCATTCGGTGAATGTTTTCATAACCGGTCTGTGCATTTATTCCGCATCTCCCGCTTTCAGGGAGGCGTTTGCGGCAGCAGTCCCGGAAAAGGAATATAAAAATGCCTACTCTACAAAGAACGAGGAGTTTTTTTACAGATGGGGCATTGCTGCGCTGTTCCATGATGTTGGCTATCCTCTCGAGATAATAGGGCGCCAGCTGAATGAATTCACAGGCATGATAGCTGATGCGGACGGGAAGGATATAAAGGTAAAGGCAAAGATAAGCTTTGATAATCTTGAGGAGCTCAGAACGATAAGCGAGATCGTTCCTAAGGATGATTTCTCATCTTCATATGTGAAAGCCTACCGTGAGGCGGCTGAGCTGGATCTTTTGAAAGCAAATGACCTTATGGCCTTCAGGATCCATCATGCCCTCGGAGCGGACCTCAGGCTGCTAAGAGAAAAGCTTGACGGCTTTGTCCGTTCCATGGGTGAAACAGGACTGATAGATCATGGATATTATTCCGCCCTCATAGTTTTGAAATGGTACGGTTTTCTCATCCAGAGCAGCGGATACAACAGCGAGTATTTCTACTGGCCCGTGCTCGACAGCGCCTCGGCCATACTGCTCCATAACTGGTATAAGCTTTTCCTGCAGAAAGAACCATTCTGTATGGGAGCAATGAAGCCGGAGGACGATCCCGTCGCCTTCCTGCTCATACTCTGTGACGAACTGCAGGAGTGGAACCGCGAAGCCCACGGAAGAGTTTCCAGGGGGGACATCCGCCCCGATTCCGTGGTGTTCGATATATCCGGAGACCGTTTTTCCGCGGTGTATATCACCAAAAGGGGGAGACCGCCCGAGGACTTCAGCGAAAATAAAGAGGCAACCATAGGGAAACTTCTGGATATCGGAGCAATATTCCCCAAAGGCTTTGATATCCGCGATGAAGTGCTCACTCCATGGCCTGAACGTTTTGCAAAGCCGGCGGAGTCCGGCTCGAGACCGCTGATAGAAGATCTGGAGAGGCTTGCGGCGGCTATCCACTCGCAGTATAACGAGAGGCTGACGCTGTCCGGTGAAAAGCCGCAGTATCCTGATTATTCTGACCTTCCTGACGATATGAAATACAGCAACATGCGTCAGGCCAGAAACATATCGGATAAACTCGAAAGCGTAGGACTGCACCTCAGGAAGAAAACGGAGCTCGGCGGACTTGACAGGATCCCCGAGGAACTTGTTGATATCCTTGCGGAGATGGAGCATGAGGAATGGATAGCGTCGCGCACGGCTTCCGGCTGGATCCCCGGTGATAAGGATACGGAGGCTAAGAGGTCGCCGCATCTCGTGCCTTATGATCAGCTTAGCGAGGAGATCCGGGAAATAGACAGGGAGAGCATCAGGATCATACCGAAACTTGTGCACATGATCGGAATGGAAGTATATGAGAACTGAAGGAAAGATACCCGTAATCATCGGTGTCACCGGGCACAGGGACATACGTCCGGAGGCGGTGCCGGTTATAAGGGATAAGGTAAGGGAACAGCTCATCAGGATAAAGAAAGCATGTCCTCACTCTCAGGTGAAGCTGATGTGCTCTCTCGCTGAAGGGGGAGACACCATCTGCGCCCGTGAGGCGCTCAGCCTCGGCATACCTCTGATAGCGGCAATACCATTTGAGGCGGATGAATTCAGAAAGGACTTCAGCGGCAGCGCTCTGGAGGAGTTCAATGAGCTGCTCGGGAAGTCTGAATGCGTGATAGTTTCACCTGATACCGAGATGAGTCCGGTAAAGGACAGAGACTATTTATACCGACAGAACGGGATATATATGGCAAGCCACTGCCATGTGCTGCTGGCACTGTGGGATGGAGCAGATCCGGCTGAGAATGCATGCGGTACTTCCGCGGCCGTGTATTTCGCTCTCGAGGGTGACTACGAGACAGTCTACGGCACTCTGATACGCCCGAAAGGAAACATTGGCGTTATCCGGATCTCCTCACCGAGGATATCACGTGAGAGCAGTCCCGCAGGTGAAGTAAGGATGCTGGGCGATCCCGGAAAGACTGAGGGGATCCTGAGGAAAACAGATAAATTCAATGCACTTTCTGAAAAGCAGCATGCCGCACCGGATCCTGTGCTCGGAGCGGTGTGGTCAGCGGCTGACAGACTCAGCATCCGCTTTTCTGAAAAAGTGGGCAGGCTTCTTATGCTGCTTGCATTTCTGGGCACAGGCATCTCGTTTTCATTCCTTATGTATGACGAAGCGGAACTGCACTGGATGCTGTTTGTCTGCGGGATAATGCTTCTGCTTGCGCTGCTTTTCAGCGTCAGGAGCGGCAGGGGAAGATTCCACGAACGGTATATAGAATACAGAGTGCTGGCTGAAACGGAAAGGATACGTTCTTTCCTGAGGCTCGCCGGCAGCGCAGTGCGCCCCGAAATGCTCATGAGCTGGACAATGCAGCTTGAAATGCCGTGGATAGTGGATGCATGTGCGGCACTGTCAGTGGCTCCGCCGCCGGAGACCGCGGCGGAAATAAGTGAATGCTGGATCAGGGCTCAGAGAGACTATCATGCGGATGCACTGAAAAAGAACGGGGAAAAAGCTAAATTGAGCGCGGGGATCCTCACTGCCTCCACGCTGGTCAGCATATTCACATACCTGTTTGCACTTGTATATGAAATACTTGTGATGAGAGGGAGTCTGCCAGAAGTTGAGCTCGTAAGGACTGTAGTGAAGATAGTGCTGGGCACCGTGTCTGCAGGCACTCTGTTTATTTCCGGGTATTACGGAAAACTCTCGCTTACGAGGCAGAATTCAGACCACGCCAAGATGGAGCGCTTTTATGACCGCGCGCTTGAGAAGCTTGAAAAAAACGGTCAGACGGAGGAGCTTCTTGCCGCCATAGTAAGAGAGGAACTCGGCGAGAACGGCAACTGGTACTCCTACAGGCTGGAAGACAGCCCCGGATTCGAACTGGATATCGGCTGAAGATATGAACTACTTCATGGCCCCGCTGGAGGGGATCACTCTCTGCGAGTACAGAAGGCTCCACAACAGGATGTTTCCCGGAGCGGATGCCTGGTATGCGCCTTTCATTGCTCCGGACACACAGGGAAACTTCAGGGAAAAGTATCTGAGGGAACTGCTGCCGGATAATAACGAGGGCATCCGGCTTATCCCGCAGCTTCTCGTCAATCGTCCCGAACCTTTCCTCATCACCGCTTCAAAACTGAAGACGCTTGGTTATGATGAAGTGGACCTAAATACTGGCTGCCCGTCAGGAACAGTGTTCTCAAAGCATAAAGGTGCCGGGATGCTCACAGATCCCGATGAACTCGATGCATTTCTGGATGCCGTCTTTTCAAAGACCGAAATCGGGATAAGCATAAAAACGCGCATGGGCGTCTCCGCCACTTCGGAGTTTTCGAAGATAGCAGAGATCTATGAGAAATATCCGCTTCGCAGACTGGTCATTCATGCCCGCTGCAGAGACGGATATTATGACAGCGTCCCGGATATTGAAGGTTTTGCAGCGGCGTTCGGCAGCTTTCCGTTCCCCGTTTGCTATAACGGCAATATTTTCTCAAAAAGCGATCTTGATGCCCTTATCCTGAAGATCCCTGATCTGGAAAATGTTATGACAGGCCGAGGAGCCATAGCCGATCCTGCTCTTGTAAGAACGCTTAAAGGGGGACCTAAACTCAGTGCTCCGGAACTCAGGCGGTTCCACGATGCGCTGCTCGATGCACTGCTTAGCCGTGGTATGGCGCCAGACCATGTTCTCTCACATATGAAGGAACTGTGGTACTATATGATCCATAAATTCTCTGGTGCAGGTCAGCTGTACAAGCGGATAAACAAGAGTACCCGCCTGAACGACTATTCCTCTGCCGTCAGTGCTCTGTTCTCAGAAGGAAATTTCGATCCTGACAGAAGCTTCTCCGGGGGCAGATACCGGGAATGACCGATTAGATGCATAGCGCCTCCCGCCAGGACAAAAGTCCCGGTGGGGGCGTTTTGTGCTTTTATGCTAAAAATACGGCAGGTGCGTATCCGTTTTTCTGTATTGCTTTTTAACAGAACATAAGTATAATTGTATACAATTATACCGGAAAGGAAACACTCTTATGCTTGAGCTTTCAAACAAGACAAATCTGCTCGAACAGAGCACATACCGCTACTCCCTTCAGGATGTCCCGGAACCCAATCTCTACAGGGACGTTTATAACTATGAGGAGGTGCCCCGCGTCCCGTTCAACCACAGGCGCGTGCCCATAGGCATGCCCGAAGAGATCTGGATAACCGACACCACCTTCAGGGACGGGCAGCAGTCCATAGAACCTTACACGGTCGAACAGATAGTTGATCTTTATAAGCTGCTCCATCAGCTCGGCGGACCTTACGGACTTATCAGGCAGACGGAGTTTTTCGTATACAGCAAAAAGGACCGCGATGCAATCGATAAATGCCGCGAACTCGGCTACACCTTCCCCGAGATCACCACGTGGATCCGCGCCACCAAGGAGGATTTCGAGCTCGTGCGGGACATGGGCATCGGCGAGACCGGCATACTTGTATCCTGTAGCGATTATCATATATTCCACAAGATGAAGCTTACCCGCCGTCAGGCCATGGACAAGTATCTTGCCACCGTGGCGATGGCCTTCGAGCACGGTGTGGTGCCGCGCTGCCATCTTGAGGATATCACAAGGGCCGATTTCTACGGCTTTGTGGTACCCTTTGTCAACGAACTCATGAAAATGTCCAAGGATGCCGGCATCCCGGTCAAGATCCGTGCCTGCGACACAATGGGCTACGGTGTACCCTATACCGAAGTCGCACTGCCGAGGTCTGTTCCCGGAATAATCTACGGCCTGCAGCATTATTCCGAAGTTCCGAGCGAAATGCTCGAGTGGCACGGGCACAACGACTTCTATAAGGCAGTTTCCAATGCTTCCATCGCCTGGCTCTACGGAGCCTGCGCAGTGAACTGCTCGCTGCTGGGGATCGGGGAACGCACGGGCAACATCCCTCTTGAGGCAATGGTCATAGAATATGCTTCCCTGCGAGGCTCGCTCGACGGAATGGATTCCACGGTCATAACCGAAATAGCTGATTATTACAGAAAAGAGCTGGGTTACGATATCCCTCCGATGACCCCGTATGTGGGAAGGAATTTCAATGTCACCAGGGCGGGCATACATGCTGACGGGCTCATGAAGGACGAAGAGATATACAATATTTTCAATACCCGAAAGATACTTAACAGAGGTCCATCCGTGATGATAGGAAAATCGTCGGGAGCTGCGGGGATAGCCTTCTGGATAAACGAAAACTACGGTCTTCGTGCAAGTGAGGCAGTGGATAAGAAGGATCCTCTCGTGGTGAGTCTCAAGGAGTGGGTCGATGCGGAATATGCCGGCGGAAGAGTCACCACTCTTTCAACTCATGAGATCGAGGAGAAGATAGAAGAGCTTACCGGCGGAAAGCTGAGAAGGCTCTGAGAAAATGGAGGCACAACATGATACTTTATAAATCTGTATCTCTGGCGGATCAGGTCTTTGATCAGCTCGAAGCGGATATCCTGAGCGGGAAATATGCAAGAGGGACAATGTTCACCGAGATGAAGCTCTGTGAAGAACTCGGAGTGAGCAGAACTCCCGTCAGAGAAGCCCTGAAAAGGCTTGAACAGGAGCATATTATCGAGAGCAGCGGAAAAGGCATGGTGATCCTCGGCATCACTGACAATGATGCGCGGGTCCTCTTTGCGATAAGAGAAAAGGTGGAAGGTCTGGCCGCGGCCGCATGTGCCGCCAATATAAACGATGAGCAGATCACGGGGCTTCAGGAGAATATCGAACTTCAGGAGTTCTATCTTTCAAAGCGCGATTCAGAGAAGATCAAGGAGCTCGACAGCGAGTTTCACAGAAAGATATATGAAGCCACCGGCAGTGTTGTCTACAGCGACACGCTCCTGCCCCTCATAAACAAGCTTCAGAAGGTCCGCAAGGCGTCTCTTGAAAACGAGGCCAGAGCGGAAAGATCCATAGAAGAGCACAAGGCCATTCTTGATGCGATCTCCACCCGTGACGGGAAGGCTGCGGAGGCTGCCATGATACTCCATGCGAAAAACGCCGGAGATTACTTCAACGAGCGGGCTGCCGCGGAGGACTGATATGCCGATGATAGAAAGAAAAGCATCCGGGGTTTATCTGAATAGCGGTATCCCGGCGGATGCGCTGGCCTTCGACAGGGCTGCAAGGGGAAAAACAATGGCATACAGGATACTGCGTGCCCACGAGAAGAAAAAAAGTGCGGACGGAAGGATGCACATCGGCTTCGATGCCATGATCTCCCACGATATTACCTATGTCGGTATCATCCAGACGGCAAGGGCCTCCGGAATGAAGGAGTTCCCCATCCCTTATGCGCTCACCAACTGCCATAACAGCCTCTGCGCCGTTGGAGGCACAATAAATGAGGACGACCATGCCTTCGGACTTTCGGCTGCAAAAAAATACGGCGGCATTTATGTTCCGGCCAATCAGGCTGTCATCCATCAGTTCGCCCGGGAAATGCTCGCGGGCTGTGGGAAAATGATCCTGGGCTCCGACTCGCATACAAGATACGGCTGCTATGGAGCGCTTGCGGTCGGTGAAGGCGGAGGCGAGCTTGTAAAGCAGCTCCTGAAAAACACATGGGACATAGACGAGCCCGAGGTGGTACTGGTATATGTGAAGGGTAACGTGCCGCACGGTATAGGTCCGCATGACGTTGCGATAGCTATGGTCGGAGCGCTTTTCCCGGACGGCTTCGTAAAGAATCGTATCCTGGAGTTTGCAGGTCCAGG
>JAIKVS010000106.1 GCA_024685535.1 Oscillospiraceae bacterium
GAAAAGGTACTGAAAGAGGAACTGGGAATAAGCTCCATAATCGGAGTCAGCACCGATTCAAAGCATCTGAGAGAGCTTGCCGACAGATATAAGGAAGCTCAGGTGGCAATAGATGTCGGCCGTGTATTCGAAAGCGACAAGACTATAGTCTATTACGAAAGCCTCGGTCTCGGCAGAATCATATATCAGTTGCCCACCACTCTCTGCGAAATGTTCCTGAGGGAGGTCTTCAAGAAGAATCCTATTGAGACTCTTGATGAAGATACTCTTGAGACTATAAACCGCTTTTTCGAGAACAATCTGAATGTTTCCGAAACATCCAGAAAACTGTATGTACATCGCAATACTCTTGTTTACCGGCTTGAGAAGATAAAGAAACTCACCGGACTTGATCTCAGAGAATTCGATCATGCTATCGTATTCAAGGTGGCTATGATGGTCAAGATGTATCTCGATTCACTCAACATCGGTAAATACTGATAGCACAAACCTTCGGAGGATTATTAAATGGTTCAGTTCAATAATGTTAAGATGGTTTATTCCTCGAGCGAGACCGAAGCACTCAATGGAGTAAGCTTCAGGATAGACGACGGAGAATTCGTTTTTCTGGTCGGTCCGTCTGGCTCGGGCAAAACCACTATAATGAAGCTGATAACCGGAGAGATCACTGCGACCAGCGGAAGGATCATTGTAAACGATTTCGATATGCGCAAGATCAAGCGCCGCAAGATCCCTCAGATGAGAAGGACGCTTGGAGTAATATTCCAGGATTTCAGACTTATAGACAATATGAATGTCTATGATAACGTGGCATTTGCCATGCGTGTCGTAGGAGCCAGCAACAGGGCTATAAGAAAACGTGTTCCTTATGTTCTGGAACTCGTTGGGCTGGACGGGCGTGAGAGGAGACTTCCAAATGAGCTTTCCGGCGGTGAGCAGCAACGTGTTGCAATAGCAAGAGCGCTGGTGAACAATCCCAGGATGATAGTTGCTGATGAGCCAACAGGTAACCTTGACCCTGTTAGAAGTCTGGAACTGATGCTGCTGTTTGAAAAGATAAACAGCATGGGAACAACTATACTTGTCGTTACTCACGAAAAGGAACTGGTAAACGCCTTTGCCAAGCGAGTTATATCGATAGACAACGGCGAAGTGATCAGCGACGGAATGGATGGGTATTTCGGAAATGAGACTTAACAGATACGGTTACCTCATACGTGAGGGTTTTCGGAGTATTTTTACTCACGGTTTCATGTCGTTCGCATCTGTAACTATAATCATGGCCTGCCTTATCATAATGGGCAGTGTCTCACTTCTTTCTCTCAATATAGACGGTCTTATCAAGGACTTGGAAGATCAGAATGAAGTGGTTGCATTTGTTGAAGAGGACATCACTGATGAAGCGACTGCCGAGGCGATAGGCGCTGAAGTCAGAAAAGTCGAAAACGTTCAGTCTGCAGAATTCGTCAGCAGAAGTGAGGCAATGGGCAAGTTCATGAGCAATTACGACTCGGAGCTTATGGAAGGCATCGATGAGACGGTTTTCCGCCACAGATTCGTGATCCATCTGACGGATATCTCTCAGATGGCCCAGACTAAAGCAAGGCTGGAAGCTGTTGACGGGATAGATGAGGCAAAAGCGCACACCCAGTATGCAAAAGCATTCGTTTCTATAAGAAACGTTGTTACCGTGGTATCCCTGGTCCTTATAGTAATACTTGTGTTTGTTTCAATATTCATTATGACGAACACCATCAAGCTTGCCACATTCAGCCGCAGGGAAGAGATAGGTATAATGAAGATGGTCGGCGCTACCAATTCATTCATACGTATGCCCTTCGTTGTTGAAGGCCTTGTGCTTGGAATGCTCGGTGGCGGGCTTGCATATCTTGCCGAATGGGGTATATATGACGGACTTACCGTAAGAATCGTAAACTCCATGTCAGCTTCATACCTCAACATCATCCCATTCAGGTCAGTAGCAATTTATGTCCTCATAATATATCTCGGACTTGGCATTATGGTTGGCGTTTTCGGCGGTGTGAACGCAATAAGAAATTATCTGAAGGTCTGACCTATGAATCGCAGTAAATTTGTAAGGATACTCTGCATTGTTCTGGCGATCCTGATGGTAGTCTCTCTGCTTGCAATGGTTATTCCGACAAGAGCGAGTGCGGAGGATGACGATTCGGAAGATGATTTCGAGCAGCAGCTTGCAGAGCTCAATCAGCAGAAGGAAGCAGCCAGAAACAGTGTAAGCAGTGCAAGAAATAAGGTAGAGCAACTCAAAGAGGAGCAGGCTCTTGTTATTGAGGAAAAAATTGCACTTGAGGAGCGCAATGCAGCAGCTCAGGAGGCAATAACACTTGTAGAGGATGAGATAAGTCTTATTTCCGATGAGATCTCAAAGTTTGAGATACGCATTGCGATCAGAGAGAAAAGGGTGGAGGCTGCCAAAGCAAAAGAGGATGAGCAGCTCGAGAAATACCGCGTGAGGATAAGGGCGATGGAGGAAAACGGAGGATATAATATCCTCGCCATCCTCCTCAATGCCGACAGCCTTAGTGAACTTCTAACGGCCATAGATGATTACGGTGATATCATGAACAGTGATAAGGTCCTCTATGACCAGCTCCAGATTGCAAGAAGCGAGCATGAAGCCGTCAAGGCGGAATATGAGGCTTATAAAGCCGAATGTGAAGCTACAAAAGACAAATACGATAAGGAACTTTATGAGCTAGAGAAAGAAAAGGAAGAACTTGAGAAGGAAATTGAAGATTCAGCGGCTTTGATAGAGGAGTATACAGAGAAGATCAAAGAGGCTGAAGAAGAGCAGAAGCGCATGGAGCAGCTTGAAGCAGCTGCCGCCGCCGCCGCTGCAAATTTCATCGCAGAGTATCAGGCAAAAAAAGCGGCTGAAGCTGCAGCGGCTGCAGCAGCTGCTGCACTGCAGGGTAGTTCCGGTAACTCCGGACAGGTCTCATCAGGTGACGGCTCTGTAACTGGCCTTGCAGTTGAAGGCGCAGGAGCCGCAGTTGAAACTCCCGCACCCGGCACCGCAGTAAGCGGAAGCGGTTCCTTCACATGGCCTTTCCCGGGTCATACTAATATTTCAAGCCCTTTCGGATATCGACCCAGCACCGGCACTTATCATACAGGTATTGATATAGACGGCTACGCAAGTATGGGATCTCCGATAGTTGCTGCAGACAGCGGCACAGTTATAAAGGCTGAGTATTACGGCGGTTACGGCAACTGTATAATTATTGATCACGGAAACGGATTCACAACACTCTATGCCCACTTGAGCAGTATGTATGTTGGAGTGGGATCATATGTCAGCAAAGGTCAGACGATTGCCGGTGTCGGCAATTCAGGCACTGTATACGGAGCTGACGGTATTCATCTGCACTTTGAAGTTACTGTCAACGGAAGCAGGGTAGATCCTCTCGGTTATCTCTGATTGTTTTGTTTATTATCACTTTTACAGGATAAGGAGTTCTTTCAATGTTGAAAAACATTAGAAAATCTCTGATATTCGTTCTTATGGCGGCGATTCTGCTCGGCGCTTTCAGTCCTGCACTTTCATTCAGCGCTTACGCTGTGACACAGGAAGAGATTGATGAGCTGGAAGATGAAAAGGATAAGATCGCTGAAAAGGTAAAAGTACAGGAAGACAGGATCAAGGAACTCGAAAAAGAACAGTCTGATTTCCTTGAGCTTAAAGTGGCGCTGGAAGAGAGAAACGCTTATACCCAGCAGCAGATAAATGTAAATCAGCTTCAGCTTGATTATATAACGGATGTTCTCGACCAGAAATCTCTCGAACTCGAGTCTGCCAAGAGGACTGAAGAGGAACAGCTCGATAAATACCGTGCAAGAGTAAGGGCTATGGAGGAAAACGGGAATTACAGTATTCTCGCAATATTCCTGAATGCGGCTTCTTTGAGTGATCTTCTGACTGCCATGGATGATGTCGGCGAGATAATGGACGCTGATAAAAAGCTGGAAGACGAGTACATCGAAGCCAGGCAGAACGTTGAAACGGTCAAAGCACAATTCGATGCGCTCAAAGCTGAGTACGACCTGAAGCAGGAAAAGCTTACAGCCGAGCAGAATTCACTGAAAGCACAGATAGAAGAGACTAATGCCACTCTCGAAGAACTGATGAAGAACATCGATGAAGAAAGTGAGACGCTGGAAGGGTTTCAGAAAGCAGTCGAGGAAGCTCAGGCTGAAATAGATAAAATGACCGAGGAGCTTGAAAGACAGAGACGCGCTGCTATTGCAGCTGCTAATGGAGCCACAGGCTATTACGGTGGAATTGTCACAGGATCCGGCAACTTTATATGGCCTGTTTCCTGCACTTACATTACAAGCTGTGTCGGCAACAGGTTCCATCCTATCTCGGGCCAATGGAAATATCATTCAGGTATGGATATAGGATGCCAGTTCGGTGATTCCATATGGGCGTCCGATGGAGGTACTGTCTGTATCGCCGGTGTTAACGGAGGCTATGGCAACTGCGTTATGATAGATCACGGAAACGGTTACTATACTCTATATGGCCATATGTCCTCCATCGCATGCTCCGTCAACCAGACAGTGTCACAGGGACAGGTCATTGGCTATGTCGGAAGCACCGGATACTCCACCGGTCCCCACCTTCATTTTGAGATAAGAAGCGGTACCACTTGCCTTGAGTTTAACGATTGGTTCTCAGGCCTTACCTTCGCTCCTGATTCGGGCGGTTGAAATAAAATTCTGATCAGAATATACTATGCCGGACAGTCTGTTTTCAGCTGTCCGGCAGAAACGGTTAAGTTGGAGGTCATTTGTGAGCAAGTATACAAAACGGATGCTTAGAAAGGTCCTGAGGTTTATTGTAGGTTTCTTTAATCTCGGTGTACCCCTGAAAGTAGTCCTTCTGCTTTTGATTATATTCACCGGTACCGCTATAGGTATTACATATTCAAAGACCATGAACAGCGTCGGCGGCAAGGAGGAATATGAGGAAGCAAAACGTTATATCGAACTCAAGAATATCATAGTCGACAATTATATAGGTGTTGCAGACAGGGATAAAATGGCAGATTCTGCTGCAGCCGCAATGGTTTCAGGCCTTTCGGACAAATGGAGCTATTACATGAGCGCCGATGAGTATAACACCTATCAGCAATACTCATCGGATGAATATGCCAATATAGGTATGTCCCTCAAAAAGAATGATTCCGGAGGATTCGAAGTCGTTTCGGTAAACTATGATTCTGCGGCTGCAAAAGCCGGACTTACACCTGGCATGGTGATCCAGAGTATAGACGGTGTGAAGGTCGCAGATATGAATATAGACGATGTAAGGACCATTATCCGCTCCAAGATGAATACATCATTCGAACTCGGCCTTGGCGGAAAGAATACTATTACAGTTGACTGTTCCGCTACCTATCAGAGCTCTGTGAACTACCGCCTGGAGAAAACTATGGCCGGATATGTCCAGATCTATGATTTCGAAGCGGGTACTGCTGAAGACGCAATAGCGGCGATAGAATATCTTCTGTTTGTTGATGCCGAGAGCCTTGTAATAGATCTCAGAGGCAACTCAGGCGGACTGTATTCGGAAGCCGCGGTACTCCTTGATTATCTTCTGCCAAATTACGATATGTTCATCGAAGTCGATAATGCAGGTAAGGAGAAAGTATTTAAATCTGATGGAATGTGTATAGATCTGCCTACAGTAGTTATGATAAACGGCGGTACTTACGGGTGCGCCGAAATATTTGCCAAGGTCCTTCAGGAATACGGCAAGGCTACCATCCTTGGTGAACAGAGCATGGGAAATGTTCAGGCACAGGAGACCTTCGACCTGGAGGACGGAGCTGCCATAAGACTTTCAACAAAAATGTACCTTACGGCGATGCGTACTGATATTTCCAACATCGGTGTAACTCCGGACATAATCATATATAATTCTGATCCTTCCACAGCAGGTACGACACTTGGTACCACCGGAGGGCAGGAAGGCACTTCAAGTACATCAGAAGATGAACAGCTGATGGAAGCGCTCAGATTTTTGAGTTGACTTTTTTTTGACCGTGAACCTATAATAACCTAAATATTCTGTAAGGGAGTCGTATACAATGGCTAATTCGAATTCAAACATATCCAACCGGTATAAAATGAGCACCGAGCGTCTCAACGAGCTCAAAAAAGAACTTAACTACCTTGAGACCGTAAGAGAAAAAGAAGTGGCCGAACAGATCAAAGAGGCAAGAAGCTTTGGAGACCTTTCTGAAAACAGCGAATATGATGAAGCAAAGACCGAGCAGGGTAAACTATATTCTAAAATAGCGGAACTGAAAGACCTTATCGAAAATGCCGAGATTGTCGATCATCTTGAGGCGGAAGGCCCAAGAGACACTGTTACGCTTGGAAGCATCGTACGCGTTCGGGACGTTGAGTTTGATGATACAGAGATCTTTGAAATCGTCGGATCTCAGGAAGCAAATCCCAGAAACGGCCGCATTTCGGACGATTCACCTGTCGGTAATGCCCTGAAAGGCCACAGAGTCGGTGATGTGATAAACGTGGAGGCACCTGCCGGAGTTTTGAAATTCGAGATTATCTCAATAGAGAACAGATAAATCCGAGGATTAGTATGAGCGAAATTATCAGCAATATCGGAGAAACAAAGGAACTGTCAGAGCTCCTTCAAATTAGAAGAGATAAGCTGCATGAACTGCAGGAGCGCGGATGTGATCCTTATAAAATCACTAAATACGATGTTACATCACATACATCGGACATTCTTGATAACTTTCAGGATTTTGAGGGAGAACATGTAAGCATTGCGGGAAGGATGATGTCCAAGCGCGTTATGGGCAAGGCCTCATTCTGCCATATACAGGATCTCAAGGGATCCATCCAGATATATGTCTCAAGGGATAATCTCGGAGAAGCTCATTATGCCGATTTCAAGAAACTGGATATCGGCGATATCATAGGCATAAAAGGAGAAGTGTTCCGCACCAAAACAGAGGAGATCTCTGTCCGTGCATCAGAGATAACGCTCCTATCAAAGAGTCTGCAGATACTCCCGGAAAAGTATCACGGCCTGACAAATACCGACCTCAGATACCGCCAGAGATATACAGACCTTATTATGAATCCCGAGGTCAAGGATACTTTTCTCAAAAGATCATTAATTATAAGCAGCATCAGAAGATACCTTGATGACAGGGGCTTCATGGAAGTTGAAACCCCGATGCTCGTTTCAAATGCAGGCGGAGCAGCAGCAAGACCATTTGAGACGCACTATAATGCGCTGAACGAGGATATCAGGCTCAGGATCTCTCTTGAGCTTTATCTTAAACGGCTTATAGTCGGCGGCCTTGAAAAGGTATATGAGATAGGCAGAGTTTTCAGAAATGAAGGTCTTGATACAAGGCATAATCCTGAGTTTACTCTTATGGAACTCTATCAGGCCTATACTGATTACCACGGTATGATGGACCTTACTGAGGATATGTTTAGGCATATTGCCAGAAAGGTCTGCGGTACGGATAAGATCACATATGGCGAACACACGATAGATCTGGGAAAGCCTTTCGAGAGACTGACGATGATCGATGCTGTGAAGAAGTACGCAGACGTTGATTTTGACAATATAAAAGATACAGATGAAGCCAGGAAGATCGCAAAGGAAAAGGGTATTGAATTTGAAGACAGACATCAGAAGGGCGATATACTGAACCTGTTCTTTGAGGAGTTTTGCGAGGAGAATCTCATACAGCCGGTTTTCATCATGGATCATCCAGTTGACATTTCTCCGCTGACAAAGAGAAAGCCGGATAAGCCGGACTATGTTGAGAGATTTGAACTTTTCATAAACGGATGGGAGATGTGCAACGCATACTCAGAGCTCAACGATCCCATCGATCAGCGCGAGCGTTTTGCAGCTCAGGATGCTGCAGCAGCTGCAGGAGATGCGGAGGCAAATCATACTGATGAGGACTTCCTGAATGCGCTGGAGATCGGCATGCCTCCTACCGGAGGCATAGGCTACGGAATCGACAGACTCGTGATGCTGCTGACGAACAGCGCATCTATAAGGGATGTTCTGCTTTTCCCGACAATGAAACCTTTAGACAGGGAGAAGACCGAAAACAAGGTTGAAGATAAGCCTGTACAAGCTGCTCCTGTGGTCGAAGAAAAGATAGATTTTTCAAACGTGAAGATTGAACCTCTGTTTGAAGAATTTGTTGATTTTGAGACATTCAGCAAATCAGATTTCAGAGTGGTAAAGGTTCTTGAATGTGAAGCAGTGCCTAAGTCAAAGAAGCTCTTAAGGTTCTTGCTAGATGACGGAAGTGCCGAAAAACGAGTGATTTTAAGCGGTATTCACGAGTATTACGAACCTAAAGATCTTATCGGAAAGACCTGTATTGCAATCACAAATCTTCCTCCAAGAAAGATGATGGGTATAGATTCCTGCGGTATGCTGATCAGTGCTGTTCATCATGAGGGAGAGGAAGAAAAACTCCATCTTCTTATGGTAGATCCGCACATTCCTGCAGGTGCAAAACTGTATTGACAATGATCTGCTGCTTAGTTTGCTGATCACAGTCATATCTGCTGTAGTCTTCATCCTGACAGAGGATTTAACCAACACCATGGCACTTGTTGACCGCTGGACGCTGCTGATGCTGCTGATCCTGGGAATTCAGCTTATTGTATACTTGCTTGCAACCCGTCGCCGTAAGGATGATGGTGAAGAGAACAGGCCTCAGAGTGATTACGAATAATACATTTTGACAGAGATGTATGCAAGGGCTTTTTTATCGGCAATATGTGAATCCTTGCGGTATGCCATTTGGGTGGATAATGGCTGAATCTTCTGATGGCAGATCTGCAGATTGCCAAAGCAGCAAAACTTATAAAAAAGAGCCTGCCGATAATATAGGCAGGCTCAAGTAATAATTTAAGGTATCTGTAAATGAGACTGTTTATTGCTATACCTCTCAGCAGAGAATTGAGGAAATCTGTAAAAACTGTGCAGGACCGGTTCAGAAGACAGCAGGTAAGCGGTAATTTCACACCGCAGGAAAATCTTCATGTCACTCTTGCGTTCATAGGAGAATATGATGATCCGGACAGAGTCCTTGAGGTTATGGAAAGCGTTTCTTTCTTTCCATTTACAATAAAGATGGACAGGGTAGGATGCTTCGGTGATCTTTGGTGGACCGGTTTTGAAGAAAGCCGTGAACTTGAGACTGTTGCAAGAAAAGTGAGGCATGCGATGGCTGATAAAGGGATCCCATTTGATAATAAAAGATTCAAAGCTCATGTTACAATACTGAGGAAACCGCAGTATTATAATAATGAATTCCCACACTCGGAAATAGAACCCGTTTCGATGACTGTTGAAAGCATGTCTCTGATGAAGTCTGAAAGAGGAAAGAACGGCATGATATATACAGAGCTTGGCATGGTAACTGCACGTATAAAATAAAAAATCTGAAAAATAACCTGCATCCATTCAATCATAATGAGGATGCAGGTTTTTAAAACATACCTTTAATGAAGATTTCAATACCGATCGCGATCAGGATAAGCCCTCCAATTATAGGGGCTTTGGCTGCAAACCGAACTGCAGCTTTCTTTCCGAGAAAAATACCGGCATGACATATCAAAAAGGTCACGATACCGATTATCACAGATTCTGCAAAAGCAAATCGAAAATCAAAATCAGAGATGGTGAATCCCACTGAAAGCGCGTCGATGGATGTTGCAATCCCCTGCAACAGAAGCGCTGTACCTCGTACAGAATTATGGTCAGCGGACTTTGGAATCGATCTGATCCCTTCAACAAAAAGCATCTTTCCTCCGATATAAAGTAAAAGTATAAGGGCTATCCATGGAATGAAGCGTTGAAAAGCACTGAAAGTCTCGGCGATTGTCCTTACACAGAACCACCCGGCGAGAGGCATGATGGTCTGAAAAAAACCGAAAACTCCCGCAACAAGAATAGCCTTCCTGGTTGGCATGTCGGGGTCGTTCAGGCTGTTTGCAACCGAGACGGAAAAAGCATCAATTGCAAGTCCTGCGCCGAAAAGTATGCTGTTGAGGAAAAACAACAGATCGAATTGCATATGATCACCAAAAAGAAAGATATACGCGCAGTATAAAGATGATGTAACAGCTTGTCAAGAAAAGTACTGTTGACAAATACCCCTGGGAGGTATATTATTATAGCACAAATACCCCAATGGGGTATACTGAGCATTAAGGAGCTTGTTATGGAAGATAATTGCTGTCAGTCGAGAAAAAAACACCGTACTGAAAAAGAGTATAAAGATCTCATGAACCGTCTCAAGCGTATAGAAGGTCAGGTGCGGGGTCTACAGAAAATGCTTGAAACGGACTCTTACTGTCCGGACGTGCTCGTTCAGGTTTCAGCCGTAAATTCAGCTCTTAACGCTTTCAGCAGGAAACTTCTTGAATCGCATATGAAGTCGTGTGTTGTTGACGATATAAGAAATGGCAATGAAGAGACGATCAATGAGCTGGTTTATACTCTCCAGAAGGTGATGAAGTAATGGAGCAGTATAACGTTACCGGAATGAGCTGCGCTGCCTGCAGTGCCAGGGTAGAAAAGGCCGTTTCCGCTGTTCCCGGAGTGAGCAGCTGCTCTGTCAGTCTTCTTACAAATTCAATGGGAGTTGAAGGTAACGCGTCGGAGGCCGCAATAATAAAAGCAGTAGAAGAAGCAGGTTACGGAGCATCGAAAAAAGGTAGTAAGAAATCTGTCTCTGCAGGGAGCAATCCAGCCTGGGCTGATGATGAAACTTTAAAAGATAAAGAAACGCCTAAGCTGAAAAAGAGGCTCGTATATTCGGCTGCTGTTCTGGCAGTACTGATGTATTTCTCAATGGGACATATGATGTGGCACTGGCCGGCACCGGCAGTATTCGACAATCATGTTTTCCTCGGAACATTCGAGATGCTGCTGGCGATAATAGTAATGATCATAAACGGAAAGTTTTTCACATCCGGATTCAGATCGCTGTTTCACAGCGCTCCCAATATGGATACTCTGGTTGCGCTTGGATCTTCGGCATCGTTCGGATACTCACTATTTGAGCTTTTTATAATGATAGTTGCTCAGGGCAGCGGAGATAATGAAACGGTTATAAAATACGGAATGAATCTGTATTTTGAATCTGCCGCAATGATACCGACGCTTATAACAATAGGCAAAATGCTTGAAGCAATGTCAAAGGGCAGGACTACTGATGCGCTGAAGAGCCTGATGAAACTTGCTCCGAAGACAGCTGTTATCATTATTGACGGAGCAGAAACAGAAGTCAGCATTGAAGCAGTTAAAACAGGAGATATATTTGCAGTCAGGCCGGGGGAGAGCGTTCCTGTCGACGGATATATAACAGAAGGAACGACATCTGTTGATGAGTCGGCACTTACCGGTGAAAGCATACCGGTAGACAAAATGCCGGGTGATACTGTCTCTGCGGCAACTATCAATAAGCAGGGTTATATACTTTGCTCAGCGACCAGGGTAGGCGAGGATACCACGCTTGCGCAGATAATAAAAACTGTTTCAGACGCTGCGGCGACAAAAGCACCGCTTGCAAGGATAGCTGACAAGGTATCCGGAGTTTTCGTTCCGGCAGTGATTACGATTGCTGTCCTTACAATGGCAGGTTGGCTGCTTGCTGGAAAGGACCTTGGATTTGCTGTCGCAAGGGGAATATCGGTACTCGTTATAAGCTGTCCATGCGCGCTGGGGCTTGCTACTCCTGTTGCGATCATGGTAGGAAGCGGAGTTGGTGCGAAGAACGGTATTCTATATAAAACAGCAGCGTCACTGGAAGCTGCCGGGAGGACACAGATCATAGCACTGGATAAAACGGGTACGATCACTGAAGGTTACCCTGTAGTCACTGATATAATACCGTTTGAAACAGATGAGGTTGCGCTTCTCAGATTGGCTGCTTCTCTAGAAGCAAAAAGTGAGCATCCTCTTGCGAAGGCTATTACAGACAAGGCCGAGGAACTTGTTCTTTATCCTGTTTCGGATTTTTCGGTTATCCCGGGAAAGGGACTTGAAGGCAGGATAAACGGGAAAAAGCTTATTGGCGGAAACAGAAATTATATATCTCAGCTTTGCATAGTCCCTGAAAAGTTTCTGAGGAAGGTTGATGAACTTTCCGGCAGCGGAAAAACACCTCTCCTGTTTTCCTTTGAAGGTCTGTTCGCAGGAATAATAGCCGTGGCTGATACGATCAAAGAGGATTCGACAAAAGCTGTTTCAGAACTGAGAAATATGGGCATACATGCAGTTATGCTGACAGGTGATAATGAACTTACAGCAAGGGCAATAGGTGAACAGGCCGGAGTTGACGAAGTGATTGCCGGAGTATTGCCGGAAGGCAAAGCCGATATTATAAAAAAACTGAAAAAACTTGGGAAAGTCGCTATGGTGGGGGACGGAATTAACGATGCTCCTGCCCTGACGCTTGCAGATACA
>JAIKVS010000119.1 GCA_024685535.1 Oscillospiraceae bacterium
CTGGAGGAGGGAGACTACTCCCGCTCTTCAAAAGATGAACTGAAAAAGTACGGCTGGTTCCACGGCTGCTTCTGGATGCTTGTGACTGCCGCATTCCTCGCATGGAGCTTCATTACCAACAGATGGGACCGCTCATGGATAATCTGGCCTGTGGCGGGAGTTGCCTACGGAGCAATATATGCCATCCTGAAAGCCGCCCGGCAGAAAAGCGAATGAAAGAAAAGAAAGAACGCCCACGAAATCGTGGGCGTTCTTTTATATTCACACTATAAGCAGTCTGCGCTCATTAATGTGGTGTCCGAACTCCGGCATGAATATGAAGCTCTCCTGATCAGGATCGAGTTTGTCCTGCATTATCGGGGGCATATAGCTTGAAGTGAAGCAGAAACCGTATTTAAGATGATGCCAGCCCTGGGCAAGTCCGCCGGGCTTTTTTACCTTGAGCACCATGCACTCGGTAGGATTCCAATGGGTCTTGAAATCCGCGCTCATCTCTTCATTTGAATACTCTTCGCCTTTCAGGCACCAGACTATGTTTTCCTTTTCTATCTTTTCACCGTCCACGAACAGGGTGCCGGGCATGATCTGGGAAAGAAAGATGCCGCGGTAGTACGGAAGTCTGATTTTGAACTGAAATCCCGTTACTTCTCCGTTTTCACGGATATTCCGGAAGCCAACGGACTGAATCACCTGTTTTTCCATGTCTTTCCTCCTTAATCTCCCAGAAGATTCTTCAGCATTATATGCTGCTTCCTCAGCGTCTGACCTACCTCATAGCCTTCATCATACTTGTCCGCACCTTCATACTCGCTGAGAAGGTAGCCGTTCCATCCGTGCTCCTGAAGGATCTTCACAATGCGGGTATAGGGGATCGTGGTCTCCTCGAAATCATCACTCATGCGGATGAACTTTGCATGGCAGCAGTAGATATACTGCAACAGAGGAATGATGTCTTCCGGATCGTTCGGAATATAGTTCGGACTCCTGTGCTCCCCTTCCCTGAATTCTGTCCTGAACACGGAAAAGTCGATATTGAGCCCGAAGTTCTTAGTTCCGGTCTCTTCGATGAAATCAACATAGTCGGAAACCATCTTCCCTTTCAGGTTAGACGGCGTATGGATCTCAGGTAACATCACCAGTCCCAGCTTCTCAGCCAGCGGCAGTGCGGCCTTTATGATCTCTCTCCAGTTTTTCACAGGTTCAAGGTCACCGTTTATTACAGGCATTTTCGTGCGCATACAGGTAAAGCCGAGTCTGTGCGCCAATCTCAGATCGCGGCAGAGCATTTCCACGCTCTCCTCTGTAGTGAGGTCTCTTCCGCGTACTACATGCGAATCGATCCAGTGGCCGTATTCAACGGGCACTATCTCGTATTTTTCGCAAAGGCGGAACCAGTTTTCCACCCACGCGTCTGTGGGATTGGGATAGTTCTCGATATGGGTGTTGGCAAGGATCTCGATCCCGTGCGCTCCCATATCATGGATGTCCTCAAAGCAGTCCTCCAAAGTCTTGGTAAGCCCGAACTCAGCAGAATAGCTGTAAAGCGCAACACCGCGTTTCGGGCCTTTTCTGTTGTAAGTATACATGATCTACCTCTGTTTCTTTTTACTGTTCTTTTCCGGAACGGATATGCACATTCCGTCCGCCGTCATTAACATTCTATCCCCTGATGCATGTTTTATCAAGGGATTTCGGCTTCTTCCGCTCATTTCTCGCCGCTTTTGCCTTGAGTTTTATATGCCGAAGTGTTAACATAGTCAGTGCGTTCCTGCGGGAACGGTATCCATCAGAAGGGCAGGTATGCAGGAAAATGTTTGGAAAACGGCCGGACGGCCGCAGAGTTAAAGGCATTGATCCCGTTATGAGGATCACGCCATACGTTATGCCGATGCGCTGTGACGCACAGGTATTCTTGAAACACAGGACCGATCTTGAGGTCCTTTCAAGATACATCCGCAGTCAGAAGGCGGAGAAAAATGAAAAGCTAACCTATATGCAGATCATTGTTGCATCCTATGTGCGCGCGTTGAGCCGCAACCCGGAAGTCAACCGTTTCATCATGAACAAGCAGCTGTTTGCCCGCAACAACTGCTCCGCCGCCTTTACCATACTTCGCGATCCCTCAGATGCGGACAAAGGCGAGGCAGTCGTGAAGATCAAGTTCGATCTGAGCGACACTGTTTATGACGTGCGCGACAGGATGAACGCAGCTGTCGCCGCAAACCGCGGAGAACAGACTTCCGGTTTCATCGACAGGCTGCTTGCCTTTCTGTTTGCTGTACCCGGTCTTGCTACTGTTGTTGTAGGAGCTGTCCGCCTGCTGGACCGCTACGGCCTTGCCCCTGCAATGCTTATGGAAGAGCTTCCTTTCTACGTGGGAATGTATATCACCAATACTGCCTCAATAGGTCTGCACGATGTCAATCATCATATATATAACTGGGGCAATGTCGGCCTTTTCTTCGGTATGGGAACACCCGAGAAGATTGCAGTGGTCGAAGACGGCAAGGCAAGGATGAAGAGATATCTCCCAATGGGCATAACTGCTGACGAACGCGTATGCTCCGGCGCTCATTATGCAAGGTTTTTCGCCGATATGAAGCACTATCTGGAGCACCCGGAGCTTCTGGAAAAGGCTCCTGAAAAGATCCGCTTCGATCAGGGGCTGGAATACCACGAACCTAAGATCAGTAACAGCTGATATCCTGAATACCCTAAAACAATAAAAGCAGCGCCTCCCGAAAAAGGAAGCGCTGCTTTTATTGTTTTATTTTTTGTCTTATCAAAACTCAGCGTTGCCGGTAGTGCGGGGATGGAGCTCAACATCACGGATATTGCTCACGCCCGTGAGGTACATCACCATTCTCTCGAAGCCGAGGCCGTAGCCTGCATGTCTGCAGCTTCCGTAGCGCCTGAGGTCAAGATACCACCAGTAGTCCTCCTTGTTCAGACCAAGCTGATCCATCCTCGCCTCCAGCACATCGAGACGCTCTTCGCGCTGGCTTCCGCCAATTATCTCTCCGATGCCCGGAACTAGACAGTCCGCTGCGGCAACGGTCTTCCCGTCGTCATTGAGGCGCATGTAGAAAGCCTTGATATCCTTGGGATAATCGGTAACGAAAATGGGCTTTTTGAAGACTTCTTCCGTAAGGTATCTCTCATGCTCCGTCTGAAGGTCTATGCCCCATTCCACAGGATATTCAAACTTTCTGCAGCAGTTTCTGAGTATATCCACCGCTTCGGTATAGGAGATCCTGCCGAATTCATTTTCCGCCACGTTCTGCAGTCTCTCAAGCAGTCCCTTGTCGACGAAGGAATTGAAAAATTCCATCTCCTGGGGGCATCTTTCAAGCACGGTGTTTATGATGTATTTCACCATTGCCTCCGCAGTGTCCATATAGTCGTTGAGATCCGCAAATGCCATCTCCGGCTCTATCATCCAGAATTCAGCGGCATGGCGCTGCGTATAGGATACCTCGGCGCGGAAGGTCGGCCCGAATGTATAAACATCGCCGAAAGCCATTGCAAAGTTCTCCGCATTCAGCTGACCTGAAACGGTGAGGTTAGTAGCTTTGCCGAAGAAATCCTTGCTGTCGTCCACGGTGCCATCTTCTTTGCGGGGAGGATCATTGATATCCAGCGTCGTCACCCGGAACATTTCACCCGCTCCTTCGCAGTCAGACCCGGTTATGATTGGAGTATGCACATAGACAAAGCCCCTGCTCTGGAAAAACTCATGGATGGCCTGAGCTGCAACGGAGCGCACGCGAAACACAGCAGAGAAGAGGTTGGTTCTCGGTCTGAGATGCTGAATGGTACGCAGGTATTCAAGAGAATGTCTCTTTTTCTGGAGAGGATAGTCCGGAGTGGACACACCTTCAACGCATATTTTTTTAGCCTTCAGCTCAAAGGGCTGCGGCGCGTCCGGTGTTAGTACGAGAACTCCCTCACAGATCAGTGCTGCACCGACGTTCTGCCTTGCAATTTCGTCATAGTTTTCAAGGGTCTCCCTCTCGAATACTACCTGCAGAGGCTTGAAGCAGCTGCCATCGTTCAGGGAAATGAATCCGAAATTCTTCATGTCGCGGATGGTCCTGGCCCAGCCGCACACGGTTATTTCCTTTTTCTCATATGCCTTTGCATCTGCGAATATCAGGGCTATTTTTTCTCTTTTCATTGCGGTATCCCCTTTCACGGGCGGTTTTTCGTTTAAGTATTATAATTCAGGCCGATATACGCGGCAACTAAAATATCATCCGGATCGGAGCTTTGTAATTGCAGAGCTCCAGGCTTTGATGTCTGCCGCCGGCTTCACCGTCGCGCGTCCAGGCGACGGGTTTCTCAAAGGTAAATTTAGCTTTTCTGGTATGGAGGATTATGAGCTTGTCACTGTCGAAACGGCGGGAAAGCACGCTGTCGGCAATGTCGCTCAGGTCTAGGATGTTGGTCGGGTTTTTCACCAGCACCAGTTCCGATACCCCGTCCCCCAGGCTTACCATCTCATCATTGAGGCGGACTATGCCTGCAACGGATGTAGAATTGGACATGCTGCCGTAAACAAGGTCAGCCTCTATAACGCCGTCGTCGAATTCAACCCGGGTCCTGATGCTCTCAATATTTGGAAGCAGCGCCATGCCCTGCAGTACATATGCAAGATGGCCCAGAGCTTTTTTCTGGATCTGCGGAGTTGCATAGCTGACCTCGGTAAATGCGCCGAACGCTGCAATATAGGTGAAAAAACCGTCGTCGCCAAAACCGCCGACATCATATCTGTGGGGCCGGCCGGCAGCAAGCTTCTTCGCAGCGGCAAAGGGATCGTTTTTCGGCAGGCCGAGGGTCGTGGCGACATCGTTGGAAGTGCCCATCGGGAAGTATCCGACGGGAGGTCTCTTTTCCGGATCCTCTATCTGCATGAGGCCGGAGATAAGCTCGCTGAGAGTGCCGTCACCGCCCATGCAGGCGATAACGTCATATTCAGAAGCGTGCTCAGCGGCAAATCTTGTTGCATCTCCGCGGGCGGAGGTGAAATAAACAGTGGTCACATACGAAACAGTGCTGAGATAGAGCAGTGCTTCAGGCAGATTGTATTTATATCCGCTGCTGCCGGCAGCCGGGTTGATTATGAGCATCAGTTTCTTTTCTTCGCTCATTTCTTACCTCCGGATAAGTGCATATATGCAAAAGGGACGCTTTCCGCGTCCCTTGGTTGTTGCATTTAAGCCATTTCGTTGAGTTTCTTGGTCATAGCGGACTTTTTCCGGGCTGCATTGTTCTTGTGGAGCAGACCCTTGCCTGCCGCGCTGTCAACTGTCTTAACAGCAACTTTATAGGCATTGACGGCTTCGTCTTTGTTGCCTTCGACGACCGCAGCGTCAAACTTTTTCACCATGGTCTTGAGCTCTGTCTTCGCGGCGCGGTTCTTTGCTCTGAGCTCCTTGGACTTTTCATCTCTCTTGGCAGAAGATTTGATATTGGCCATGTTTTGTTGCGACACCTCCTCCTACAAAAATTGCTGCCGAAATTATCGGCGGTTTGTAATTATAGCAAACAGGTGCAGGAAAATCAAGGATTATTTCAAAAAAATTTGATCGTCTCCTACCTATTATATATTAATACAATATATTGTGTTCTAATTGCCATCCGGCCACAACTGATTCGATGGATATCTGCTACCAGGATTTATCTTTATTGTTTCACGTGAAACATATGGACGGCGTGCTGAAAAGTTTCACGTGAAACATTGAATTATCCGATCCTTACTGTTATAATGGCAAAGCTGTCTGAAAAAGAACGAAGGAGGTAACTGATGAGCAAGATCATAGCCGTTGCAAACCAGAAGGGCGGCGTGGCCAAAACCACAACAGCCGTTAACCTGAGCGCCGCTTTGCACGGAATGGGTAAGAAGATCCTCCTTGTCGATCTCGACCCCCAGGGAAATGCAGGATCCGGTATGGGTGTGTCGAAGTCCGGCTCTCCTAATACCTACGAGATGCTGATGAAAGGCGTTCCTGCCGCGGAGTCAGTATACCGCACAGAGTACGGAGACATTATCCCCTCTGGCAAGGACCTCGCTGCAGCTTCTCTTGAAATGGCAGATTCAGAAGAGAGGGAATATATCCTTAAAAAGGCTCTTCTCCCTGTAAAACTAGATTATGATTATATATTCATAGACTGCCCCCCGTCCCTTGAACTGATCACGGTGAATGCTCTCGTTGCAGCCGACAGCGTGCTAATTCCGATGCAGTGCGAATACTATGCTCTTGAAGGCATAACCGACCTTCTTACCAGCATAAAGCTTTGCAACAGAAAGCTCAACAGGGGTCTTGAGATAGAAGGCATAGTTCTTACCATGTTCGACGGGCGAATGAATCTTACCAATCAGGTGGCCTCAGAGCTCAGGAAATATCTTGGCTCCAAGGTATATGACACTGTTATCCCTCGCAGCATAAGGCTTTCCGAGGCTCCAAGCCACGGGCTTCCCGGCGTTGTATACGACAGGCAGAACAAGGGCAGCCGGGCATACATGGATCTTGCGGAAGAGTTTCTCAAAAAGAACGAAGGGAGAAAAGTCTGATGGCAGCTAAAGAGAAGAAGGGTCTTGGCACGGGACTCGCCGCTTTGTTTGCCGATGCCGATATAATGCAGGATGATGCTCCGCTCAAAATGGTACCCATAGAAAAAATCGAGCCGCGGGACGACCAGCCTAGGAAAATATTTGACGAGGAGAGCCTTTCCGTTCTTGCCGAATCGATATCACACTACGGACTTATCCAGCCTATAACCGTAAGAGTGCTTGACAGCGGATACTACCAGATAGTTGCAGGTGAGCGCAGGTGGAGGGCAAGCCGTATGGCAGGGCTCTCCGAGCTTCCGGTAAGGATAGTCGATGCCGACGATATCCGCACCGCTCAGCTTGCACTTGTAGAAAACCTGCAGAGAGAGGATCTCAATCCTATAGAGGAAGCTGAGGGATACAAAAAGCTCATCGAAGAGTTTAATATGACCCAGGAAGAGACCGCCAAAAGCGTCGGCAAGTCAAGACCGGCTGTGGCAAATGCCCTGCGTCTGCTGACACTGTCTCCGAAAGTGCTTTCTCTTGTTTCGGACGGATCCCTCTCGGCCGGGCATGCAAGAGCTCTTCTATCAATAACCGATCCCGAGCTTCAGGCGCTTGCTGCAGACTCCGTCATAAAAAAAGGACTTTCCGTAAGAAAAACAGAGCAGCTTGCAGCTGCAACCGTTGAAAGCACTAAGGAATCTGAAGAAACCGATTCTCATGAACTGAAAGTGGACTATGCTGCAGAGGTATCAAAGTCATTGTCTGAATCGCTCGGCCGCAGAGTTACCCTGAAAGAAGGCAGGACCGGCGGAAAGATAGAACTGCAGTACTACGGTGACGATGACCGTGAATCTCTGATAAAACTTTTGTATAAACTTAAAGATATATTGTAAGGAGCAGAAAAATGCTTGATATCAAATTTGTAAGAGACAATCCCGAGATCGTTCGCGAGAACATAAAAAAGAAGTTTCAGGACGGAAAGCTTCCTCTGGTGGATGAAGTCCTTGATCTGGATGCAAAGAACCGCGCAGCGATAAAAGAGGCCAGTGATCTTCGCGCCTCGAGAAATCTCCTTTCCAAACAGATAGGAATGCTCATGGGGCAGGCAAAAAAAGATCCTTCCAAGGCCGGCGAGGCTGAAAAGATCAAGGAGCAGGTAAGGATCGATGCGGAGAGACTTGCAGAGCTTGAAAAGCTTGAATCCGAATACGCAGAAAAGATCCGCAGAATAATGCTGCTTATCCCCAATATCATAGATCCTTCCGTTCCCATCGGTCCGGACGACAGCGCAAATGTCGAGGTCGAAAGGTTCGGCGAGCCGTTTGTTCCCGACTTTCCAATTCCGTATCACACAGAAATAATGGAGAGCTTCAACGGAGTGGACATGGATGCAGCCGGCCGTGTCAGCGGTAATGGCTTCTATTACCTCATGGGAGATATTGCAAGACTCCATTCCGCAGTCCTTGCTTATGCCCGAGATTTCATGATAGGCAAAGGCTTCATCTACTGCATTCCTCCCTTCATGATCCACGGCAATGTAGTAGAAGGCGTTATGAGCCAGAGCGATATGGATGCAATGATGTATAAGATCGAAGGTGAAGATCTCTATCTGATAGGCACTTCCGAACATTCGATGATAGGCAAGTTCATCGACCAGATCATTCCAGAGGAAGCTCTCCCCCAGACTCTCACCAGCTATTCCCCTTGCTTCAGAAAGGAAAAAGGCGCCCATGGAATAGAGGAGCGCGGCGTTTACCGTATACATCAGTTTGAAAAACAGGAAATGATAGTTGTATGCAAGCCTGAAGACTCCATGGCCTGGTACGAAAAGATGTGGCGTTTCTCGGTGGAACTCTTCAGAAGCATGGAGATACCCGTAAGACAGCTTGAATGCTGCTCCGGCGATCTGGCAGATCTTAAAGTGAAATCCTGCGATATTGAGGCCTGGAGCCCAAGACAGAAGAAGTACTTCGAGGTATGCTCCTGCTCAAATCTCGGGGATGCACAGGCAAGAAGACTGAAGATGCGGGTAAGGGGAGAGGACGGAAAGATGTATCTCCCGCATACCCTCAATAATACGGTCGTAGCTCCTCCGAGGATGCTCATTGCCTTCCTTGAGAATCACCTCCAGGCAGACGGCTCAGTTACCATTCCTGAAGTGCTCCGCCCGTACATGGGAGGTATTGAAGTCCTTATTCCCAGGAAATAATGAAAAGACCATAAAACCGGTCTGCAGTCATGCAGGCCGGTTTTCATTTCTTATATCTTCCTACATTATTATATTTAGTTCTTGAAATGATCGGTTTTATTTGATATAATTTATTAGTTATATTGGGCAAATTATGCGCATTTTTTAAAAATCCTTCAGTCAAGGGGTGAAAACATGAATTCTCTGAACGATATATGGGATGAGATACTCAGACAGCTGTCACAGAAGATAACACCGACAGCCATCAACACATGGTTTTCCGACTGCACTCCCGTAGCACTGGATAACTGCTCACTTGTTATCCATACAACTTCCGATTTTAAAAGATCGATAATATCATCCCGTTTTTCTGAGACCATAAAAGGCATCCTCACGGATATTTTTTCCTGTGACTTCGACCTTAATATCCTCGTAGGAGACGAGGGATATGAAACCAGAGAAGATAATGATTCTCCCATTCCCGGCATAGAGTGGTATACGTTCGACAGATTCATAGTGGGAAACTCAAACCGCTTTGCACACGCCGCCGCAAAGGCCGTAGTCTCAAACCCGGGAGATCCTCAGTACAATCCCCTTATGATATACGGAAACTCAGGTCTTGGAAAAACTCATCTTCTTCTTGCCATAGGCCAGGCTATTCATGAAAACGACCCCTCCAAAAAAATGGCATATATAAAGGGAGATGAGTTTACAAATCAGCTTGTTAACTCCATTCGTTCACAGACCATGGATAAATTCAGAGAGAGCTTCAGAAACGTGGATCTGCTTCTGGTGGACGATATTCAGTTCATTGCCGGAAAGGAACAGACTCAGGAGGAATTTTTCCATACCTTCAATAATATATATGAAGCCGGTCATCAGATAGTTATCACTTCAGACCGTCCGCCGATGGAAATGTCCCTGCTTGATGACCGTCTCAGAACAAGATTCGAAGGCGGACTCATGGCAGATATTCAGCCGCCTGACCTTGAAACAAGAATGGCCATCACTAAAAACAAAGCCGCTCAGTTTGGATTGGTCCTTTCAGATGAATCAGTTTCATACATAGCCGAGAGTATCACGGCAAATGTCCGCCAGCTGGAGGGTGTAGTTAAAAGGCTCACTGCTTACAAGGAGATACTGAATGATGTTATTACCATCGATTCAGTTAAAAGGGCCATTCAGGATGTTACAAAGGGCGGTACCTACATTCCGAAGCCTGAGATAATCATCAGAGAGACTGCCAGATATTATGGACTGGAAGAAAAGGACATAAGAGGGCAGAACCGGTCTAAAAATACGGCGATAGCAAGGCAGGTTTCCATGTATCTCATGCGTACCCTTACAAATCTTTCACTTAAGGATATAGGCGGAGAATTTGAGGACAGAAATCATTCGACCGTGCTTACTTCCATCAGAAAGATAGAAGAAATGATGGCAAACGATCCTTCAATGTCCGCCACGATAAGAGATATTACTTCCAACATCATAAACTCAGTCTGATCTTCAACATTTTCTTGTTGAATGTTCAGTAATTTGGTGTTGAAAGAAAAAAATTAATATATGGATGTCTGAATCTCAAAAAAATCCAGACATTTTTATCCACACAAAAACATCAGTCAGCACAGCATTCAAACCGTGTTTTCAACAATAAAAATTTCTACTACTAAAGCTACTAAAAATTAAAACATATATATATTCATATATTTTACGGAGGAAGTTTTTATGATATTCAAATGCGATAAAGCCGCTCTCCAGACAGCCTGCCAGATCTGTGCAAGAGCATCGGCGTCCAAAAGTCCTATCACGGCTCTTGAAGGCCTTCTCCTTGAGGTGAAAGGAAGAAAAGTTCAGATAACAGGATATGACCTCAGAAAAGGCATATTCACGCAGGTGGATGCGGATATAGAGGAACCTGGTAAAACAGTTGTAAATGCGAGACTTCTCTGCGAAATGATAAGGCGTATGCCTGACGGGATCATTTCATTCATGACAGACAGCAACGACAATATAAACATTAAATGCGGAAGGACACAGTTCAATATAAAAGGAATCGATGCTTCCGACTATCCGGAAATGCCTGAAATAGATGAGATAGGCAGCGCAGTGATACCGCAGAATCTCCTCAGGAGCATGATAGAGCAGACGATATTCGCCGTATCGGATAACGATGCAAGACCCATCTATACGGGTACTCTTTTTGAGATGGATGGAGAAAACCTCACACTGGTATCTGTTGACGGTTACAGACTTGCAAAGAGGACCGAGCAGATCAGCGGCGGAAAAATGGACAGCTGCAGTTTTGTAGTTCCGGGATATGCACTGTCAGATATAGTGAAGATATGCGAAGACGATGAAAAAAAGACCGCGGCAATATCTGTCGGAGCAAAGCACATCTCTTTCAATATTGGAGAAACTGTGGTCATTACCAGAAGGCTCGAGGGAGAGTTTCTAAACTACAGAAAATCACTTCCTGAGAAGTTCATGCATATTGTAGAGGTAGAGAAGACCTCAATGATGAGTACCATAGACAGAGTCTCTCTTATAATAAGTGAAAAGAATACTAATCCTGTAAGGATGACGTTTGAAGATGGCAGGATAGAATGCCTCTGCGTCACCCCGATAGGAAAAGCAGAGGACGTATGTTTCTGTGACGGAACTGCGGACGGAATGACCATAGGCTTCAACGACAGATACTTTATGGAGGCACTGAAGGCTTCCGGAAAGGACAAGCTTCAGATCTGCTTAAACACGCCCTCCTCCCCTGCCATCATCCGTGCGGCTGACGGAACAGAGAATTTCACATATATGATACTTCCCGTGCGTCTTAAGGCGGGAGACTGATATGGAAAAAACCGAGATAAAAACAGATTTCATAAAGCTTGATTCTCTCTTGAAATTTGCAGGACTCACAGGTACCGGCGGAGAAGCAAAATACGTCATATCCGAGGGAATGGTGAAGGTAAACGGAGAGGTTTGCACTTTAAAAGGAAAAAAGATTCGTCCAGGGGACAGGGTCGAATTCGCCGGAACGGAAATTGAAGTGGCAGCTGCTGAATAAAGGAAAATGATAATAAAAAAAATAGCTCTCTCCGGATGGAGGAACTATGAGTGGGAAACAGTAGAATTCTCACCAGGAACCAATGTTATAGCAGGACAGAATGCCCAGGGGAAGACGAATCTTTTGGAAGCGGTATATATTCTTGCCTGCGGAAAAAGCTTCAGAACGAGATTTGACAGAGAACTGATAGGATTTGATTTCAGCGAGGCCGACATACTTGCGGATGTTTTCAGCCATGGAAGAGACCAGACTGTCAATATACGTCTGAGAAACGGTCTGCCGAAAAGAATCCTTGTAAACGGAGTAAAGAAAACAGCTGGAGAGCTTGCGGAGACATTCAATGTTGTTCTGTTCTGTCCGGATGACCTGAACATAATAAAGGAAGGCGCGGCAAGCAGAAGAAAGCTGCTGGACAACGCAATTTCCCAGATCAGGCCGAGATACGCAGAGATCCTTACAGAGTTTAACAGATATTATGAGAACAAAACAAGGATACTGAAGGACTGGCGTGAAAAGCCGGCAATGCTGGATACACTGGATGAATTTTCAGACGGGATATGCAGGACATCAGCGCAGCTTATCCGTTACAGAGCGGCTTTTACCGAAAGACTTAAAACAGAAGCAGCGCCCATACACAGTGATTTCTCGGGAAGCGGAGAAAAGCTGGAGATTTTTTATTCAACCATCAGCACTGTCACTGATCCGACAGCACCGGTGAAGGATATCTACTACGAAATATGTGACCATCAGGAAAAGCACAGACAGGCGGAGATAGACAGCGCCCAGTGCCTTACGGGAGCCCATAAGGATGACCTTGAGATACGTATAAACGGGAAAAACGCAAGGAACTTCGCATCTCAGGGACAGACAAGGACTGCTGCTCTCTCCATAAAGCTTGCTGAAAGGGAGATATTTCTTTCGGAGACCGGTGAGTATCCGGTACTGCTGCTGGATGACGTTCTTTCCGAACTCGATGAAAAACGGCAGACATTTGTACTGAACAGCATCGGCGGAGGTCAGACTCTGATAAGCTGCTGTGAAGACGCCGACATATCTTCAAGGACCGGAGGACGGGTTCTTATGGTGTCAGAAGGAAGGATACGCTGATGTATATCCATATAGGACAGGGCTCGGTGATCCTGGCAGAGGATATAGTAGGGATATTCGATCTGGATATAACATCGCAGTCTCACATTACCAGGGCTTTTCTCAGAAGCTCCGAAAAAAGGGGAATAGTAGTCAACTCAGCTGAGGATATCCCGAAATCGTTCATACTATGCAGCAGCGGGGAAAAGGATACTGTATATCTCAGCCAGCCCGCCGCAGCGACGCTTTTAAAGAGAACAGAAAGCAATACTTTATAATTTCAATCGAAGGAATAATCACATGGCAGATACAGAAAAGAAAACATCGGCACAGGAATACGACGCATCGCAGATACAGGTGCTTGAGGGATTAGAGGCGGTAAGAAAACGCCCCGGAATGTATATCGGATCCACTTCGACCACAGGATTGCACCATCTGGTATATGAGATAGTCGACAATGCGATAGATGAATCGCTTGCAGGCTACTGCGACAGAGTTGATGTTGTGATAGAGCCCGGCGATATCATAAGCGTTACTGATAACGGTAGAGGCATACCAGTTGACGTTCAGGAGCAGACGGGTAAATCCGCCCTGGAAGTCGTATTCACTGTGCTGCACGCAGGCGGTAAATTCGGCGGCGGCGGATACAAGGTATCCGGCGGACTGCACGGAGTCGGCGCTTCGGTGGTGAA
>JAIKVS010000218.1 GCA_024685535.1 Oscillospiraceae bacterium
CGCACCAAACGGCTGCTCTCTGAAAGGAAACCTTCGCGGAGTACTCCTCCCGCTCTTCGGTTTATGGCTGGATATTAGCACTAACGATTTAAAGTGTCAATAGTTTTTTTGTGAAGTATTCTGTAGACGGTGGATGAGCGCAGTGATATAATGCCATCAATTATTATAAACTGTACGGAAAAGGAAGAAAGCCATGAAAGCATGGTATCCTCTGATAGTTTATCTGTGCATCCAGTGCATAACTCCGGGACCCAATAATTTCACATGCCTCTATCTCGGCGCAAAATACGGGATGAAGGGGATAATTCCCTTCATGATAGGCAGCAAGGCCGCTCTATTTGTTAAAACGCTCCTTTGCGGCACTTTCAACATGCTCCTTGCGAATTATCTTCCTGCAGTTGCAAAATGGCTCACCTGGATAGGCGCCGCATATATGGTATATCTCGCGGTGATCATGATGATGTCCGGCTGGAAGGAGACAAAGGAAGGCGGCGGGAAATACAGCGGCGGCACTGTGAGAGACGGCATTTCCCTTCAGATATTCAACGGCAAGAGCTGGATGGTGGCGATCAGCATGTTCGCGGTTTATGTAACGCCGATAAGCACAGGCTTCGGAGCTGTGCTCTTCGCAACGATACTGTTCGTTTCACTTGCCATAGTGAGTTCTCTCATCTGGACAGCCTTCGGCTGGGGTCTTCGCGACCTGATAGCGAAATTCAAGAAGCCCTTCGGCATCGTTATGGGCCTTGCCCTTATATGGTGTGCCGTGAAAGCCGTGCTGTGAGATCTGATCCGTTCAGAACTCGGTATGTTCATCTGATGAGATGAGACGTTTTCTTCAAAAACTATATATTTCCAGTATTGATATGACCGGACTGCTGAATGAACAGCAGTCCGGTTTTCTTATATCAGGTAAAAAAGGTCACGTTCAAAATACATGCATCTTAATGTTTTCTTAATTCCATTGCCTCTGCCTTAACACCGTTTTTATGAGATCTGTTCTATCATGCATCTATACCGGAAGATGGGGGAATGATCATGAACGGGCGCCTGCTTGGGAAAAAATTTTCATCCTTCCAGATAATCATCGCAGGCTTTCTGGCTGTTATCCTTTTGGGAACGTTTCTGCTTGCCCTGCCTGCGTCGTCAGTAGCCGGTGAATGGACACCGGTCGAAGATGCCCTGTTCACGGCTGTCTCGGCAGTATGTGTAACGGGACTCGTTGTCAGAGATACTGCAGCTTACTGGTCCGCTTTCGGCCAGACGGTGATACTTGTGCTTATACAGATCGGCGGCCTGGGGATCGTTTCCGTAACAGCATTTATCGCAACGCTTTCAGGCAGAAAGATATCCCTGCTGCAGAGGAATATGCTTCTGGAGAGCCTATCTGCCCACCAGATAGGCGGTATCGTGAAGATGACGAGCTTTATATTCAAAGTGGCCTTTATCCTGGAGCTGCTGGGGGCACTCGCGATGCTTCCGGTCTTCTGCACGGAATACGGAACTTCGGGAATATGGATGGCCGTGTTTCACTCTGTTTCAGCTTTCTGCAACGCGGGCTTTGACATTATGGGAGACCGGACAGGAGCGTTTTCATCGCTCACGCATTTCAGCGACAGGCCGGGGATCCTAATCCCGGTATGTCTGCTGGTGATAAGCGGCGGCATCGGGTTTCTGACCTGGGACGATATAGCCGTGAACAGGTTCCATCTGAAAAAATACCGTATGCAGAGCAAGGTGATCCTTTCGGTCACCGCTGCGCTGATAATAATTCCGGCCATCATATTCTTTTTCTGTGATTTTTCAGCATATGAGCTGAAAAACCGGATATGGCTTTCATTGTTTCAGGCGGTCACTCCGCGCACCGCAGGCTTCAATACGGCGGATCTGACGGCTATGTCGGGAACAGGGCATATGCTGACAATAGTCCTTATGCTGATTGGCGGCTCTCCGGGTTCCACCGCCGGAGGCATGAAAACTACGACGCTTGCTGTTTTGCTTGCAAATGCCGATGCGGTCATCCACCGCAGAAAAAGCCCCCAGCTGTTCAGCAGGAGGATAGAGGAACATATAATAAAAAGCGCGGCGACCTTGCTCATGATGTATGTTTTCCTCACATTTACCGGGGCCTTCATGATAAGCGTGACCGATAAGCTGCCGTTTGAACTTTGCATATTTGAAACATCGTCTGCCATCGGCACGGTGGGACTGTCTCTTGGAATAACGGGATCTGTCAGCCTAATATCCCGCCTGGTTCTGATCGGACTCATGTTTCTCGGCAGGGTCGGAGGACTGACAGTTATGTTTGCAGCCGTCAGCAGCACAGGTGTGGAAGTGTCACAGAGGCCGCTGGAAAGGATTAATGTAGGATAAAGGGGGAAGAAAGCATGAAATCCATTCTGCTTATCGGGGTAAACCGTTTCGGTTCACTGCTTGCTAAACAGTTTCACGACAACGGCCATGAGGTTATGGCCGTTGACAAGGACGAAGACCGGATCAACTGCATCCTGCCGCTGGTAACTGACGCCCAGATAGGCGACAGTACGAATGAAGCCTTTCTCAGAACACTGGGGATAAACAACTTTGACGTATGCATCGTGACCATCGGAGGGGATTTTCAGAGCTCTCTGGAAACGACATCCCTGCTTAAGGAACTGGGGGGCAGGCTGGTGGTCTCTCGGGCGGACCGGGATGTACAGGCTAAATTCCTGCTGCGAAACGGCGCGGACGAGGTGATAAATCCGGAAAAACAGGTCGCTGAATGGGCGGCCATACGGTATGCCTCGGATCATGTCCTCGACTATATCAGGCTGGATGACGATCACGCCATATTCGAGGTACCGGTGCCGAGGGATTGGGACGGGAAGAGCATAGGCCAGATCGATATCAGAAAGAAATACGGGATCAACATAATGGCTGTTAAGGAAAACGGTAGGATGAATCTGTCGGTTGCGCCTGAAACGGTTCTTGACGGCAACAAGACCATGCTGGTACTGGGGGAACAGAGATCCATACAGAAGTGTTTTAGGATATAAACGGGAGTTTATTTGGCCGGGGAGGCGAAGATAATGGAAAATGCAGTTTTATGTCTGATAATGATATTGCTTTTTGTTTTCGGTTATTTCGTCATGGATCGTCTGGGGCGCTGTATGAGCATGTTATACAGGCATGCGGCAGATCGGGATCATGAAGCAAGGGGCGCCGGGATCATATTCACGGAAGAAAAAAGTCCGGCTGAAATAGACGCTGAGATAGAGCATCTCAGGGACATCAGC